>JBCNOJ010000070.1:0-14673 GCA_039593925.1 Acidovorax sp. | reverse complement strand
GCTCTAAAGCGCCCTGCTGCACCGGGTATCAATGGTGGTGGCCGTGCGCGCCATGCACATGGCGGTGGGCAATTTCTTCTTCGCTGGCCGCACGCACATCGACCACCTTGCCGCTAAAGCGCAGCGCCAGGCCGGCCAGCGGGTGGTTGCCATCCAGGTGCACTTCCGGGCCCTTGATCTTCTTGACGTAGAAGGCCTGGGGCTCGCCACGGTCATTGGCGCCGCGCAGCTGGCCGCCCACCTTCACGCCCGGTGGGAACTCGCTCTTGGGGATGACACGCACCAGGCTCTCGTCACGTTCGCCAAAGGCATCTTCCACCGCCAGATCCACGCTGGTGCTGAAGCCCACGGCCTGGCCTTCAAAAGCAGCTTCCACCTTGGGGAAGATGTTTTCATAGCCGCCGTGCAGATAAGCCAGATTGCCCGAGTCCAGTGGCTTGCCCTGGGGCGTGGTGACCTTGTAGGTGATGGTGACGGCGGAATCTTTGGTGATGGTGGTGGCCATGGTGGTGCTTGCGCTTTCAGGCGGTGAAGAATCGGCGCGGGGCTGGCAGGGTATGCCACCCGCCCCGCGCGGGTCAGAAAGAAACCCCGGATTGTCCACGAGGCGCCAGACGGCCGCGCCAACGCCCCGTGGCAGCTTGGTAGAGCTGGCAGAAAGGCCCTATGCGCCCGCCATGGCCGCATCCGGGCGCTCTTCCTCCGTCTGACCGGGGAAGCGCGCGAACCGGCGCGCCTCGCTGCCATGCACCGGGTCTTGCTCAGGCCAGGGCCAGCCGCCGAACTGGGTGCGCCGGTAGTCGTTCATGGCCTGCATGATTTCAGCCTGCGTGTTCATCACGAAGGGGCCGTATTGCGCCACGGGCTCGGCAATGGGTTGGCCCTGCAGCAGCAGGCATTCCAGCGGTGTGGCGCCGGTGTTGGTCAGCTCCCAGTCCTGGCCTGCCACCAGCTCCAGCGCCGCGTGCTGCCCCACTTCCTGCGGGCCCACCCTCAGGCTGTCGCCCACGAAGAAATACAGCATGCGGCGTGTGCCCTGCCCCTTCGCAGCAGGCAGCGTCCACTGCGCGCCGGGCTCCATCCGCAGCGTCCAGATGGCCACGTCGCCCTCGGGCTGGGATGCCCAGGACTCGGGCGGCGGTGCCAGCGGCGCGGGCGCGCCGGGCAGTGCGCCTGCCACCACCGTCACTGTGGTCGCACGGCCCGCGCCGTCGTGGTGCACCAGGCGCGGAATCTGTTCGTTCCACAGCATCGTGAAGTGGGGTTCCACCATCTTGTTGCGTGCGGGCAGGTTCAGCCAGATCTGGAACAGCTCCAGCGGGTTGGGTTCGGTGGCATTGAGCAGCGGAAACATCTCCGAATGCACGATGCCCTTGCCCGCAGTAACCCACTGCACATCGCCACCGCCAAACCGCGCGGCCGCGCCCAGCGAGTCCGAATGGTCGATAAGGCCCTTGCGCACCAGCGTCACGGTTTCGAAGCCACGGTGCGGGTGGCCGGGGAAGCCCGGCACGGTGTCGCCGTGGTACATGCTCCAGCCGTCCTTGCGGCTGAAGTCGCTGCCGATCTGGCGGTCGTCGATGGGCACGGCAGGCGCAAACGCGCCGTTGCCTGCGGGGTAGGCATCGTCGTGGTGGGCGCAGAACAGGAACGGGTCCATCGTGGGCCACAGCGGGCCGAGGGCCTGGGCCTGCACGACGGGCAGGTTGGCGGCTGCGGCGGTGGGGGTTGGGGTGGAGGTCGTCGACATCAGGGGCTCCTTGTCTTGGCGGCCGCCAGCCATTGGGCGGCAACCCCTCAAAGATAAGGGCTCTGGCGCCGCACAGAAGTGCGCCCAGCAGGACAGTGCGGTGCACTGCACAGGACGGTGGAACAGCCTACGCGGCCAACGCTGGCGAGAAATATCAAGGCAAATTAGCCTCTAGCGCTTATCCATCAAGCGCTAGCAGCTATCTAAAAGATAGTGCTTGTCAGCCACCCACTTTGCGGTACGTAGCTTGCATGAACTGCTTCCAGCTGCCGTCGCGCTGGTGGGTGAAGGAGGTCAGTGTGCGCTCGTTGGCATTCACCATGGTGATCACGTCACGGTAGCGCGCCATCGCACCGTCACCCTGGAAGCTGGGGCCTTCGGTCTCCAGCGTCAACACCTTCTGGTCGGCGTCGAGCGTGCCGCGGTACACCCACATGTGGGTCATCATCGACCCCACCCAGGTGCCCAGGAACACGTTCTTCTCGGGGTCATAGCCCAGCGTCATCTGCATGCGCGCCTCGCCCCCGCCGGGCAGGGTGCCTTTGCCTTCCAGGATCACCCACAACTCGCCCAGGGCACGGCCGTGTTCGGTGCCCACGGATTGTTCGGCCGGCTGGCCCGGCGCGCATTCCGAAGTGCTGGTCCAGTCGCCCAACAGTTGCTGGAGCCAGCGGTGCATGGCGTGGGGTTCGGTCGTCATCATGGGAATCTCCTTGCGTTGGGTGGTGATTGATCGTTGCAGCGCTGGCGCCGCACGGGCGAGGGTTGGCTCAGTCGCGGTCGGGCGCCCCCAGCGGGAAGTAATGGCGGTAGGGCCGCCCGCCCTCCACCGCCCGCGCCACCGACGGGTGGGCCAGCAGGCGCGCGCGGTAAGCCCGCACCTGCGGGTAGGTGGTGGCAATGGGGTGGGTCCAGTCCGCATAGAACAGCGCCGGTGCGGCTGCGCAGTCGGCCATTGAGAAGGCGTTGCCTGCTGCCCAAGTGCGCCCGGCCCATTCACCCTCCAGCCAAGCGTAGGCTTTTTCCAGCTTGTCGGCCGCCCAGGCCACGCCTTCGGCGCGTTTGGCGGGGTCGCCGGTCAGTGCGGCGTTCACGGCGTGCTGCATGGATGCCATCACGTGCAGGTCGAAGAAGCGGTCCATGAAGCGCACCTCCAGCGCAGCCGCCGGGTCCAGTGGCAGCAGGCGCACCAGGCCAGGGTGGGCCAGTTGCAGGTGCTCGATCACGATGCTGCTTTCCACCACCGTGCGGTCGCCATCCACCAGCACCGGGAACTTGGCAAACGGCCAGCGCTGCAGCCAATCTGCAGCATGGCCACCGCCCTCTGCGGGGTCGAGATTGCGCAGCTCGAAAGCCGTGCCGTTTTCATACAGCGCTATCAGGACTTTCTGGGTGTAAGACGAAAAGGGATGACCGTACAGGGCGAGCATGGGGCGGATTTCGGTGGGTTTCGGCAGGGGGTAACGTGGGTAAGGTTCGGGCCGGAAGTTCGCGCACTTACTCCGGCGCGATCACCAGCCATGGCACGCCGAAGCGGTCGGCCACCATGCCGAACGCCTGCGAGAAAAACGTTTTGCCCAGCGGCATCTGCACCTTTCCGCCGTCGGCGAGCGCGTTGAACAACCGCGTCGCCTCATCGACACTGGCAGCGCTGAGCGCCAGCGAGGTGCCTTGAAAATTCGGGGTGCCCGAGCCCATGCCGTCCGAGGCCATGATGGTGGTCTCGCCCACCGTGAAGGAGGCGTGCATGACCATCTCCGGCGATGGCCCCGCGCCGCCGCCTTCGGCACAGCCAGCGCCTCCCGCCGGGTCTGGGTTGTCCTTGACGCGCATCAGCATCTGCACCTGCGCGCCCAATGCGCTGCGGTAAAACGCCAGCGCCTCCTCGCAGCGACCTTCGAACATCAGATACGGCTCGACTTTCATGGGATCTCCTTGGGGTTTGGGACAAAAAAAATGTGGTCGGTGCCTCATTGTGAACACCGTCCACAAACCTTACCAAAGATAATGGACAGTGTCCACATTTCTGCGAACATGAGAGTAACCACCGGCAAGCCCCTTGAAACCGCCCGCGCGGCAGCGCGCAGCACTTACCGCCATGGCGACCTGCGCCGTGCGCTGCTGGATGCAGGCATCGAGCTGGCCCGTCAGGGCGGGCCCGATGCCGTGGTGCTGCGCGAAGCCACGCGCCGTGCAGGGGTAGCGCCCAATGCGGCGTACCGCCACTTTGCGAACCGCGACGACCTGTTGGGCGCCGTGCGCGCCGCCGCCGTGGCCGCCGCCGCGCGGAGCATGGAGGCGGAACTGGCCCAAGTGCCCACCGCCGGCACCGCCGCGCAGCAGGCCCACGCCAAGGTGCGTGCTGTGGGCGCGGGCTACCTGCGGTTCGCACAGGCCGAAACAGGCCTTTTCCGCACAGCGTTCGGCGGCCGGTTTGCGGTGGAGCAAACGCCAGACCCCGCCATGGGCGGCGCCAGCGGCCTCAACCCCTTTGAGCACTTGAGCGCGGCGCTGGACGATTTGGTGGCGGCGGGAGCCCTGCCGCGCGAGCGGCGCCAGGGTGCGGAATACCTGGCCTGGTCTACCGTGCACGGCATGGCCCTGCTGGCCATGGACGGCCCGCTGCGCGGCACACCGCCCGAGGTGCTGGACGCGCTTGCCAACAACCTGCTGGACATGGTGCAAAGAGGGCTCTAACGCGCGCCCGGTATGCCGTTCTCATGCAAACCTAAGGCGATATTCGCCGGCCGGGATTTCAGAGAATTTCAGATTTAGGCAAGAAACTCTATATCAGCCTCCCGCGGTGATTCACAGGGCCAACCAGCGAATTATTGCGAGTGCCTGCGCCTGCGCGCGCCACATGGGGATACCACGATTCCCATCACCGAGTTTTGTAACAACGAGGTCCGCCCCTCACATCCGCGGGGTTGTCGACTTTGGCCTACACAGCCAATTCGCGACGTGACCGACAATTCACAAATTGGTACGCACAGTAACAGCACTGCAGTGCGGATTACCTAAGCACCGAATTGAAAACCAATTGTCAATTCACTGGTGATTTTGTTATCGCCGTGAATCCTTTTCCGGATAACCCATGGACTTTCACCATAAAACCGTCACCCAAAAACTGACGGTGGCATTTTCTGTGCTCGTTGCGATATTGATCGGCGTCTCTATTCTGTCTCTGCGCAGCCTGGGCGACGCCCGCGAGGATTTTCAGAGTTTTGCGGCCAACGAATTGCACCGCGGCAGCCTTGCGCGCGACATTCAGGCTGCGGCCAACGCACGGGCCATCTCGGCGCGCAACCTGATCCTGCTGACCAGCCCGGCCGACCTGCAGGCCGAGACCACGGCCGTCAAGGCCGCGCACGAGCGGGTGCAAACCCGCATGGCCGAGCTGCAACGCGCGCTGGCAGTGGCCACCAACGCCTCGGCGCAAGAGCGCGCCTTGATCCAAAAGCTGGAGGGAGTCGAGGAGCGCTACGGGCCCGTGGCGCTGGGCATCGTGAGCCTCGCCCTGGACGGAAAAAAGGACGAAGCGATTGCCAAGATGAACGCCGAATGCCAACCGTTGCTGCAGCAACTGATTGGCACCACAGAGGAATACACGCAGGCCGTCACCACATCCACTCAGCGCGAAATCAGCAGCGCGACCGAGAAATTCAACACCAAACGCCTCACGCTGATTGCAGCCACACTGGTGTCCATCCTCACCGCTGTGGGCCTGGCCACGCTGATCAACCGCAGCCTCATGCGCTCGCTGGGCGCCGACCCGGTGCAACTGAGCGCCGCCGCACGGCGCGTGGCGCTGGGCGACCTGGGCACGGTGCCCGGCAGCGCCACCGCCCCAGCCAACAGCGTGCTGGCGTCGCTGGGCGAAATGCAGGTGGCGCTGGCCAGCATCGTGGGCCGCGTGCGCTCGTCGGCCACCGCCATCGAAGCAGGCTCGCAAGAGATCGCCACGGGCAACACCGACCTGTCGCACCGCACCGAGCAGCAGTCCAGCAGCCTGCAGCAAAGCGCTGCGTCGATGGAGCAGATGACAGCCACGGTGCAGCACAACTCGGACACCGCACAGCAGGCCGCCCAGCTCGCATCGGCCGCACGCGCTGCGGCCGAACACGGAGGCTCCGTGGTGTCGCAGGTGGTCAGCACCATGGGCGACATCACCGCCAGCTCACGCCGCATTGGCGACATCATCAGCGTGATCGACAGCATTGCGTTTCAGACCAACATCCTGGCACTGAACGCGGCGGTGGAAGCGGCCCGAGCGGGCGAGCAAGGCCGAGGCTTTGCCGTGGTGGCCAGCGAGGTGCGCAGCCTGGCCCAGCGCTCGGCCTCGGCCGCCAAAGAGATCAAATCGCTCATCGAAGCCAGCGTGGACAAGGTGGAAACAGGCTCGGCCCTGGTGAACAGTGCAGGCTCGGCCATGACCGAGATCGTGGGTGAGGTGAAACGCGTGGCAGACCTGATCGGCGAGATCAGCGCAGCCACCCGCGAACAGAGTGCGGGCATCGGCCAGATCGGCGGCGCTGTGGCGCAGTTGGACCAGTCCACCCAGCAGAACGCCGTGCTGGTGGACCAGATGGCCGCCGCTGCGCAGACACTGAACCAGCAGGCCCTTGGGCTGGTGGAATCGGTGGCCGTGTTCCGCGTGGAAGGCAGTGCGCTGGCGCTGGCGCACGGCGCGTGACGGCGGGCGCCCGGGAGCGCCGGGTGTCCAACGTCGCCTGCCATCAAGGCCCTGCTGAAAATTCGAGCCAAATTAGCCTTCAGCGCTTTACCAGCAAGCGCTGAAAGCTACCCAATTCATAGCATCTTTACCCCATAAAGCGCTGCTGTGGCCCGCAGCCGCTGCACCAGGGCCTGGCGCAATGCCGCCGGGCGCAACACCTCCACCTCAGGCGACAGCCGCATCAGCTGGCCGCAGGCGTGCTGCACCGATTCAATGGGCATCTGCACCGCCACGCGCCCATCTTTGCGGCGCGACGGCGGGGCGGCGGCCACCGCGCGTGCCACGGCGCTGCTCAGTGCGCGCAGGCCTTTCAGCCCGGCAGGGGTGGCCAGCACCGCGGCCTCGGCGGTGTAGATCTCCGACTCGAACCGCTGAATGGAGGCCGCCCAATACTGCGGCAGATCAAACTGCGCCGGCCTGCGCACCGGCGTGGGCAAAGCGGTGGCGTTGCGGATGTTGGCCACACGGTAGGTGCGCGGCCCGCCCTTCGCGGAACCTGCGCCTGCAGCCGCAGGCTGCGCCACCAAATACCAGACCCCGGCCTTGAGCACCAGGCCCAGCGGGCTCACCGTGCGCTCCACGGTGTTGTCCCAGCTCTCGTAGAGCAGGCTGACCTGGTGCGCGCTCCACACGGCGGCCGCCACGGTGGCAAGGTGCGGTGTGGGCTCGCTCTCGCGGTACCAATCCACCGGGTCCAGGTGAAGCCGGGCGCTGATGCGCTGGGCATCGTCGCGCCACGCTGCGGGCAGCGCCGCCAGCAGCTTGAGCCGCGCACCCTGCACGTCGCCGCCCAGGCCGAGATCACTGGCGGGACCTGGCAGGCCGCTCAGAAAAACCGCTTGTGCTTCTGCCGGCGTGAGTCCGGTGAGCGTGGTTTTCCACCCGGGCAGCAGCGCAAAGCCACCATGGCGCCCCCGCTCCGCGTAGATGGGCACACCCGCCGCGCTGAGCTGGTCGACGTCGCGGTACAGCGTGCGCACCGACACCTCCAGCGCTTCGGCCAAGGCCAGCGCGCTCATGCGGCCGCGCGTCTCCAAGAGCATCTGAAGAGAGAGCAAGCGGCTGGCGCGCATGGGTGTTGGAAGTTGGGGGTTGGTTGGGTTGGAAGGCCTGGCCCGGCAGGCCCGCCAAGCAGATGCCAAAGATAGCGCAAATACCTGCCACTAGTTGGCAGGTATTGCTTTGCACACTGCGATCTCCGTTTTACCTACCGTGCTTCCAAAGGACTTGCCGATGACCTCCAACGACCTCAGCCCCCTCGTCGAGCTGCGCCAATACACCTTGCACCCCGGCCAGCGCGATGCGCTGATTGCGCTGTTTGACCGCGAGTTCGTCGAGACCCAGGAGGCGCATGGCATGCGCCTGCTGGGCCAGTTCCGCGATCTGGACCAACCCGACCAGTTTGTGTGGCTGCGCGGCTTTGCAGACATGCAGGCCCGCCACCGCGCGCTGGAGGGCTTCTATGGTGGGCCTGTTTGGGCCGCGCACCGCAACGCGGCCAATGCCACCATGGCCGATTCCGACAACGTGCTGCTGCTGCGCCCCGCCTGGCCCGGCGCCACCGCTGCGCTGCCGCAGCACCCACGCCCCGCTGTGGGCGCACCTGCCGCACAGCAGCCCGCTGCGGGTGTGCTGGATGCCACGGTGTTCTACCTGCGCGAGCCAGCTACGCCAGCGTTGCTGGATTTCTGCCGCCATCACATGGCCCCCACGTTGCAACGCGGGGGTGCCAGACAGCAAGCCTGGTACTGCACAGACGCGAGCCCCAACACCTTCACACGCCTGCCCGTGCGAGAAGGCGAGCCCGTGTTGCTGGGCCTGGCCCTTTTCCAGGACGAAGCCGCCCTGCAAAGCTTTGCCGACAGCGGCACATGGGCGCGTGATGTGGCCGCCGACCTGGCGCCCTGGCTTTCGCCACGCGCGCCCGAAGTGCACCGTCTGCAACCCACCGGCCGCTCGGCGCTGCACGCGTGACATGGCCCTTTTCAATGACTCTCTGCTTCATCCACTCACGCATTCATGACTGACGACTGACGGAGCCACCATGCCCACTCCCCACCTCATCCCCATCGCCTCCCCTGCGGCCGCCATCAGCTCCGCCAATGACTTCGACTTTCTGATGGGCCCCTGGCGCATCCGCAACACGCGGCTGATGCACCGGCTGGCGGGCTGCAACGACTGGGAGGTGTTCGACGCCACCGGCAGTGCCCAGCGCCTTCCCGGCGGCATTGGCAACCTCGATGACTTCACCCCACTGGCCTGGAAGCCCGGTTTCGTAGGCATGTCACTGCGCATCTACAACCCCACCACGCAGCGCTGGAGCATCTACTGGCTCGACAACGCAACCGGTGGCCTCGACGCCGCCACGGGCTGCCTGCAGCCGCCCGTGGCGGGCGGCTTTGACAACGGTGTGGGCGTCTTCCTGGGTGAAGAGTGGTTTGAGGGCCGCAGGGTGCAGGTACGCTTTGAATGGACGGACACCCACACGCCCACGCCGCGCTGGCAACAGGCGTTCTCCGACGACGGGGGCGCGCATTGGGAGGTCAACTGGGTGATGGAGTTCTCCCGCCCGTTGGGCAACCACTGAATCGCGCGCCGCCGATTGCGCGCCGCCACAACGACAGCGCTCGCCGCCGGGCGCACGCGGTGCAGTCCGACAGGCAAGGGGCACATGCGCTCGAAGAATGGGGACGAACAGGGCACCGGTATCCACCGCCACGCCCCAAACTATGGGCCACGCGGCCCACGGAGCCCCCATGAACCCTGAACCCACTGCCGCATTGCCCGTGGCAATGCCCGCCCCTCCGTTGCCAACCGCGGCCATGGAACGCCATCTGATTCATCTGCGGGTGAATGGCGATGCCCACACCTTGCACATCGAGCCCTGGGTGAGCCTGCTGGACCTGCTGCGCGAGCACCTGCATCTCACCGGCACCAAAAAAGGCTGCGACCACGGCCAGTGCGGCGCGTGCACTGTGCTGGTGGACGGGCAGCGCGTTTTGTCGTGCCTCACGCTGGGGGTGATGCGCACAGGCTGCGACGTGACTACGGTGGAGGGCCTGGCTGCATTGGCGCCGCCCGACACCACTCACCTGGCGCCCGGCACGCCTGCCCTGCACCCGCTCCAGGCTGCGTTTGTGCAGCACGACGCACTGCAGTGTGGCTACTGTACGCCTGGTCAACTGTGCTCCGCGGTGGGCTTGATGAACGAAGGCCAGGCGCGCTCTGCCGACGATGTGCGTGAGCTGATGAGCGGCAACCTCTGCCGCTGCGGCGCCTACCCACAGATCGCTGCGGCGGTGTGCCAGGTGGCGCTGCGCACAGTGCCTGACTCACCAGAGCCATCGCCTTCATCTGAGGTTATGCACTCCGCCACGGCAACGGTGTCTGCATGAACCCGTTCCACTACGAATCGGCGGACACGCTGGCCTCGGCCTTTACAGCACTGCGGCAGCACCCCGCAGCGCAGCCGCTGGCCGGTGGCACGAACTTGCTGGACCTGATGAAAGAGAACGTGGCCCGCCCCGGCGCGCTGGTGGACATCAACCGCCTGGCGCTTTCCACCATCGAGCCCACGCCCCAAGGCGGACTGCGCCTGGGCGCACTGGCGCGCAATGCAGCCACGGCCTACCACCCGCTCGTGCGCGCCCACTACCCCATGCTGTCGGCCGCCATCCTGGCCGGTGCGTCGCCGCAGATCCGCAACATGGCCAGCAACGGTGGCAACCTGATGCAGCGCACGCGTTGCATGTACTTCTATGACACCGCAACGCCCTGCAACAAACGCGAGCCGGGCACGGGCTGCTCCGCTGTCGGCAGCCTGGCGCGCCAGCACGCCATCCTGGGGGCCAGCACGCACTGCATCGCCGTGCACCCTTCAGACATGTGCGTGGCCCTGGCAGCGCTGGAGGCCACGGTGCACGTGGAAGGGCCCTTGGGCCCGCGCGCGATTGCCTTTGCCGACTTTCATCGCCTGCCGGGCGAGCAGCCGGACCAGGACACCACCCTGCAACGCGGCGAGATCATCGTGGCCATCGAACTGCCAGCCCCTGGCGGTTTGGCCGCGCACTCGGCCTACCTCAAGCTGCGCGAGCGCACGTCTTACGCCTTCGCGCTGGCGTCGGTGGCTGCGGCGCTGGAGGTCAATTCCGAAGGCCGCATCGCCCGGGCGCGCATCGCGCTGGGCGGCGTCGCCCACAAGCCCTGGCGCCGCCTGGAGGCTGAAGACAGCCTGACCGGCCAAAAGCCCGGCAACACGGCTTTCGAACGCGCCGCCAGCGTGCTGCTGGAAGGCGCACAGCCACAGGGCGTGGGCCTGGGCCACAACGGTTTCAAGATTCCGCTGGCCCGCCGCGCCATCGTGCGTGCGCTGGGCCTGGCCACCGCCGGGACGCCCGGCCAAGAGCGCCCCAACGCCACCACACCCGGGATTCCCGCATGAACCAGCCCTTGTTTGACAACCGCCCCGGGGCCCAGGCCCAAGACCTGGCACCGGACTCCTCCGCCGAAGCCGTGCACCAGCCCGTGGCACCCGCCGGAACCGGCGCAGTGCCCCTGGGCGCCAGCGTTCCGCGCATCGATGCGGTGGCCAAGGTCACGGGCCTTGCACGGTATGCCGCCGAATACGCCGCGCCCGACCTGGTGTGGGGCGTGGTCGTGAACAGCACTGTGGCCCGGGGCCGCATCGCCCACATGGACCTGAGCGCCGCGCAGCAGGTGCCCGGCGTGATCGATGTGCTGACCCATGAGAACCGCCCGCGCATGCGCCGGCTGGACCTGTTCTACAAAGACCTGACGGCACCCGCAGGCTCTCCGTTCAAGCCCCTGGCAGACGATGCCATTCACTACAGCGGGCAACCCGTTGCGCTGGTGCTGGCCGAGAGTTTTGAAGCCGCACGGCATGCGGCATCGCTGGTGGAGGTGCGCTACGACGCCATGCCGCATGAGACCGACCTTATTGAGCACCTGGCGCGCGGGCGTGGCCCCTCGTCGTTCAAGGCGGGCTATTCGCCACCGCCCGACCCCAAGGGCGATGCCGATGCCGCCTACGACAACGCTGCCGCGCGCGTGAATGCCGAGTTTTACAGCGGCGTGGAACACCACAACCCGATGGAGATGCACGCCAGCACCGTGGTGCGCGGCGATGACGGCCACCTGACCATCTACGACAAGACCCAGGGTTCGCAAAACTGCCGCTGGCTGGTGTCGCGCGTGTTCGGCCTGGGCAAGCGCAAGGTCACGGTGCGCAACCCGTTTGTGGGCGGCGCATTCGGCTCGGGGCTGCGGCCGCAATACAACCTCATCCTGGCGGTGATGGCGACGCTGCACCTCAAGCGGTCGGTGCGTGTGGTGCTCACGCGCCAGCAGATGTTCACCTTTGGCCACCGGCCCGAGACCTGGCAGCGCGTGAAGCTGGGCGCGGCCGCCGATGGCAGCCTGCGCAGCGTGATCCACGAGGCGATCGCAGAGACGTCGCGCAAGGAGGACTATTGCGAGGTGGTGGTCAACTGGTCCGGCCAGCTGTACCGCAGCGACAACGTGCGCCTGGGCTACCAGCTCGTGGAGCTGGACCACCACACCCCCATGGACATGCGCGCCCCCGGCGCAGCGCATGGCGTGCATGCCCTGGAGGTGGCCATGGACGAGCTGGCCGCCACGCTGAAGATGGACCCCTTGGCCCTGCGACTCAAGAACTACGCCGAACACGACCCCGCCAAGGACCTGCCATATTCCACCAAGGAGCTGCGCGCCTGCTACCACCAGGGCGCTGAGCGCTTTGGCTGGGCCGCGCGCAACCCAGAGCCCCGCAGCATGCGCGAGGGCCACGAGCTCATCGGCTGGGGCATGGCCACCGGCCAGTGGGACGCCATGCAGATGTTTGCACGCGCCCATGCCGTGCTGACTGCAGACGGGCGGCTGACCGTCTCCAGTGCGGCGAGCGACATTGGCACGGGCACCTACACCGCCATGGCGATGATTGCGGCCGCCGCCTTGGGGCTGTCGCTGGAACAGGTGGTCTTTCGCCTGGGCGATTCAGACCTGCCGCTGGCGCCCATCGAGGGCGGTTCCTCGCACGTGGCCAGCGTGGGATCTGCCGTGGAGGGCGTGTGCGAGAAGCTGCGCAAACGCCTGTGGAAGGGCGCGCGCGCCATGCCAGGCTCGCCCATGGCCAGTGCGCGGTTCTCGGAGGTGGATTTTGTGAACGGCACCATTCAGCGCCGCGGTGCGCCGGAAACGGCTATGCCGCTCGGCATGGTCGTGGCGGCCAGCGGCGCGAACCAGATGGAGGACAAATACCTGCTGATCCCTCGCCTTCTGAAGCAGAAAAAATACGTGCGCGCCACCCATTCGGCCGTGTTCTGCGAGGTGCGGGTGGACGAGGATTTCGGCACCGTGCGCGTCACGCGCATCGTGAGCGCCGTGGCTGCGGGGCGCATTGTGAACACCTGCACCGCGCGCAGCCAGGTGGTGGGCGGCATCGTGTGGGGCATCAGCCAGGCGCTGCATGAAGAGACGCTGTGCGACCACACGCTGGGCCGCTTCATGAACCACAACTTTGCCGAATACCACATCCCCGTGAACGCCGACATCCATGACATCGACGTGATCTTTGTGCCCGAGGATGATCGCATCGTGAGCCGCCTGGGGGCCAAGGGTGTGGGGGAGATCGGCATCGTCGGCGTGGCGGCCGCCATCAGCAACGCCATCTACCACGCCACGGGCCGCCGGCTGCGCAGCACGCCCATGACACCCGACAAGGTGATGGCGCCGGGCGATGGCTGGGACGCGGGCGACAGCGCCGTGCTGCCCGCGCCGTTCAACATGGGTTAACGAATCAGAAGATCAACCAGGCTGGCCGGACGAACGGGTTTTGACGCGCGCTTCAGCCAGCGCGTCCATCCAGTCCCGAGCCCCCCTGTCAAATCGCCGGGCCGGGTCCTTCGAGCCGAGCAGGCTCCTTGCCAGCACTGCCGCCGGCGCCGGTGCCTGCAGGCTGCTGCCGCGCGGCCCACAACCCCAGCACCACACCCATGGCACCGAGCGCCGCGATGCGGCTCAGTGTCTGGTGCGTGGCTTTGCGCTGGCCGCCGTCCACATCCGTGCCGCGGGACGGCGCAAACAGGTTGCCGTCCGTTGCGGGTGCGGGGTTCGCCAAGCCCAGCGCCTTTTCCATGGCCCAGCGCATGAGCGAGCCCACACCTTGCGGCGCCACGGCCTGCGCTAGGCGGCCCGGCCCAGCGGCGGCGCCGAGCCAGGTCACCGCGCGCGGGCGGGGCGATTGCGCCAGACCCACCACCGCATCCGCCACGCGGCGCGGGTTCAAGAGCGGCAGCGTGGGCTGGATGTTGCGCCCCGTGTAGTTGGCAGCGTGCGAGAGGCCGGGTGAATCGACAAACGTGGGCGCCACATCGCACACGTGCACGTCGGGCAGGTGCGACACCTCAGCCCGCAACGCGGCCGACAGCCCGCGCAGGCCGAACTTGCTGGCGGTGTAGGCCGCAGCCATGGGCGAAGGCACCCAGCCGCCCACCGAGATCAGGTTGATGAGCCGGCCCTGGCCCCGCGTGCGAAAGTGGCGCATCGCGGCATGTGCGCCATACAGGTGGCCCAGCAGATTCGATTCCACCACTCGGCGGTGCGCGGCCACAGGTGTTTCGTCGAACCAGCCCACAGCCCCCACGCCCACGCCGTTCACCCACACGTCGATGCGGCCGTGGTGACCAATGGCTGTGCGCGCAAGCTTGTCCACCGCCTCGGCGTCGGTCACGTCAGTGGGTACGCCCAAGGCGGCACTGGCGCCCTCGGCGCGGCAGGCCTTGGTCACGGGCGCCAGCGTGTCGGCATGGCGCGACGCGAGCACCAGGCACGCGCCCGTGCGCGCAAAGGCCAGCGCTGTGGCATGGCCGATGCCGCTGGACGCGCCGGTGATCACCACCACCAGCGGTGACGCAGTGGCAACGCGGGGGGTGGGCGCTGTGGGCGCTGTTGACGTGGCAGGTGGTTGAGGGCGGAGAGGGCGCAGCGGAGACATGGTGGATACGGTGGATGTGTCGGAAATTGTGGATGTGGTGCAAAAAGCGCTAAAGCGCGGTGAGCGACTTGGGCGACAAAGGCCATCACCTGCCTCGGCACGGCCACCTCAGTGGCGCGGCGCACAAGATGGTCAACACCGGTCAGGGGCTCGGGC
>JBCNOJ010000007.1:0-28337 GCA_039593925.1 Acidovorax sp. | reverse complement strand
TGTCGTAGCCGATGCGCTTGATTGTGTCGCGCGCAACGTGGATGTAGTCGACGTGGGCGTTGGTGGTGATTTCGCCCGCCAGCACCACGAGGCCGGTGTTGGTCAGCGTTTCAGCGGCGACGCGGCTGCGGGGGTCTTGTTTGAAGATCGCATCGAGAATCGCGTCCGAGATCTGGTCGGCCACCTTGTCGGGATGGCCTTCGGAGACGGATTCCGAGGTAAAGAGAAAGTCGTTCGCCATTTGAATAAACTCCTGTGTTCCGGCATTTGGGGCGTTGCCCTCACCCCGAAGGAGCTCTGGCGAACGCTTTAGCAGATTTTTTTAACGTCGCCCTGCAAGTTGCTCATTTAACTCAGCGACCCGCACATTTTAATGCCACTCGTCTTCCGATTCTTTTCCGCGTTTCCACTGTGGGCGTTGCATGCCCTCGGCGCCGCCATGGGGTGGGTGGCGTTTTGCGCGTCACCCACCTACCGGCGCCGCTTTCTGGCCAATTCCGCGTTGGCGGGCTATTCGTTCCGGCAGGTGCGTGCTGCTGTGGCCCACGCGGGCCGCATGGTGGCCGAGCTGCCACGCCTGTGGCTGGGCGCGACCATGCCCTGCGCCCTGCAGGGCGAAGCCTGTGTGGAGCAGGCTTATGCGCAGGGGCGCGGCATTCTGTACCTTACGCCGCACCTGGGTTGCTTCGAGCTCTCGGCCCAGGCTGCCGCGCACCGCTGGAGCGCGGAACGCGGCCCCATCACCGTGTTGTACCGCCCTGCGCGCCAGGCCGCGCTGGCCAAGGTGATGGAGACGGCCCGCAACCGCCCCGGGATGCTCGCTGTACCCACCACCTTGGCGGGCGTGCGCCAGATGATCAAGGCGCTGCGCCGCGGCGAGGCCGTGGGCCTGTTGCCCGACCAGGTGCCTCCCGACGGCCAGGGCCACTGGGCGCCTTTTTTTGGCCGTGACGCCTACACCATGACGCTGGCGGCACGGCTGGCACAACAGACAGGGGCCGCCGTGGTGCTGGCGCGCTGCGAGCGCCTGCCCTGGGGCCGCGGCTACGTTACGCACTTCGAGCCACTGTCGGCACCTCTGTCCGCCGACATGGACCAGGCCCTGCTGCAGATCAACCAGGCCATGGAGCATCTCATCCGCCAATGCCCCGAGCAGTATCTGTGGGGCTACGGCCGCTACAAACAGCCGCGCGGCGAAGCTCCCGCGCCAGCCGAGGCCCAGGCATGACCGGCCGTCTGGGCGTGTGGTTCATGGGCGTGCTGGCGCGCCTGCCGCTGCCCGTGCTGCGCGGCATGGGCTGGGTGCTGGGGCAGGTGGCTTATGCCTTGGTGGTGCGGCGGCGCAAGGTGGCGCTGCGCAACTTGGCGCTGTGTTTTCCCGACTGGACCAAGTCGAAGCGCCGCGCCGTGGCGCGGGCCAATTTCGTGGCCTTTTGCCAGACATGGCTGGACCGCAGCTGGCTGTGGTCGGCGCCGCGCGATGTGGTGGCGCAGCGTGTGCAGCTGACAGGCGCCGTGCACGAGCTGGAGGGTGACACGCCCACCATCCTCTTCGCGCCGCATTTTTACGGCATGGATGCCGGAGGGCTGGCGTTGCCGCTGCGCAGCCAAAGGGCATTCACGTCCATCTTTGCCACCCACCCCGATCCTGCGGTGGATGCGTGGTTCATGGCCGGGCGTCAGCGCTTTGGCGACGTGCGCATGCTAAACCGCTCGGACGGCGTCAAACCCATCATTGCCAATCTGCGCAAAGGCGGCCTGTTGTATTTGCTGCCGGACATGGACTACGGCCGCAACGATTCGCTCTTTGTGCCGTTCTATGGCGTAACCGCCGCCACCATCCCCTCGCTGTCGCGCTTTGCGCGGCTGGGGCGGGCCAAGGTGGTGGGGGTGTATTCGCGCATGACACCCACCGGCTATGTGGCGGAGGTGTCGCCCGCGTGGCCCGACTACCCCACCGATGATGTGCAAGCCGACACCGAGCGCATGAACCGTGAACTGCAGGCCGTGATCGACACCATGCCCGAGCAGTACTACTGGGTGCACAAGCGCTTCAAGACCCGGCCCGAGGGTGAGCCTGCGGTTTACGGTTAGGTTCCGAGCCAAATAGGCCTCTAGCGCTTATCCATCAAGCGCTGATAGCTATCATTTTTGATGTACGAAGCGCTGTAGCTCCTGGGCCACGCGCTCAGGATGTTCGTGCACGATCCAGTGCGAAGCCTTCTCCACCTGCCGCAGTTGCAACTGCGGCACCCAGCCGGGAAGGCCGTCCAGCAATCCGGGCAGCAGGGCCGGGTCGTCCATGCCCCACAGCACCAGGGTGGGCACGGCCACTGTCAGCATCGAATCGGGCAAGGAGATGGCCTGCGCGCCCGGGTCAAAGCCCTCGTCGGTGTGGCGTGGTGGGCGGATGGGGCTGGCACGGTAGTAGTTGCAGGCGCCAGTGAGCCCCTGCTGCCACAGCCCCCGGTACTGGGCGCGCACGCTGTGGGTGAGCCAGGCAGGGGCCTGGCCCTGCGGGTCGTCGAAAAAGCCGAACAGGCGCCGGAAATCGTCTGCGGCCAGCAGCGCCTCCGCATCGGGCCTGCACAAGAAATGCATGTACTGGCTGGCCGCCTGTTGCGCAGGGCTGTGCGCCAGTTCGCGCACAAACGCTCCAGGGTGGGGTGAGTTGATGATGGCCAGCCGCTTCATCCGCTGCGGTTGCTGGTTGGCCAGGTTCCAGGCCACGGCGCCCCCCCAGTCGTGTGCCACCAGACATTCCAGTACGCCGCCAGAACATTCGGCGGCGATCAGCGCTGCCAGGTCTTGCACCAGGTGCTTGGCGCGGTAGGCCTCGACCTCGGTCGGGCTGCTGGAAGGGCCAAAGCCGCGCAGGTACGGCGCCACGCAGCGGTAGCCACCGTTTTCGGGGCGGGAAAAGTGCATCAGCATCTCGTCCCAGATGAAGGCGCCTTCCGGAAAGCCGTGCAGGAACAGCATCACCGGGCGCCCGGCCACACCGCTCACGCGGCAATGCAGGGTGGTGCCGTGGGGCAGGGCGACGGAGCGGGTATCTATCATGGCACTGCAAATTGCTATTTGTTCAATAGCTGCCAGCGCTTGATGGATAAGCGCTAGAGGCTATTTTTGCTCTGAATCCTCAGCCGTGGGCGCCGACGGAGCGTCCGGTTCTGCCGGAGCCGCGGGCGATGTGGCGCCCACCGGGTGCGCCCATTGCCACAGCAACTGCGCCACCTCGTCCACGCCCTGCTTCTTGAGGGCCGAGAACATCTTCACCTCTCCGCCGCCAGCATTCAGTCGCGTAATCGACAGCACCTTGGCCTGCTCGGCCCGCGTGAGCTTGTCGGCCTTGGTCAGCACGATGAGGAACTTGAGGCCTTCCTCGACCCGCGGGCGCACCACTTCCAGCAGCGCTTCGTCCAGCTCGGTGAGGCCCAGGCGGGGGTCGCACAGCAGCACGATGCCGGTAAGGCCGGGGCGGCTGACCAGGTAGTTCACCATCACCTGCTGCCAGCGCACTTTGTCCGAGCGCGACACTGCGGCATAGCCATAACCGGGAAGGTCGGCGAGCACGGCATCGGTCACGCCCTGTTTGCCCAGCGAGAACAGATTGATGTGCTGCGTGCGCCCCGGCTTTTTTGAGGCAAACGCGAGCTGCTTTTGCTGGGTAAGCGTGTTGATGCAGGTGGATTTGCCGGCGTTGGAGCGGCCCACGAAGGCGATCTCGGGCACGTCGATGGGTGGCAGGTGATGCAGCTGTGCAGCGGTGGTCAGGAACCGCGCGGTGTGCATCCACCCCATGGCGATCTTGGCGTCGGGTGCGGGCGGAAGGGAGCCAGCAACTGGCGCAGCGGAAGAGGTCGTCATGGGAAATTGGGAGGCGAAGGAGCCTCATTGTAGAATCGCGAGGTTTTGCGCACATAAACATACACCCTCGATATGAAGTTGCTCGCCTCTTTGCTGACGGCTGCCGCACTGGCAGCACCTGTTTTTTCGGCCTATGCAGCGGGGGAAGCGCCTGCTGCGCCTCCCAAGGCGGCCAAGCCGGATCTCGTCAAGGGTGAGGCCAGCTACACCGCCGTGTGTGCCGCCTGCCATGGCGCTGACGGCAATTCGGCCATCGCGGCCAATCCCAAGCTGTCGCAGCAACACCCTGAATACCTGGTCAAGCAACTGCAAGAGTTCAAGTCCGGCAAGCGCAACAACGCCGTGATGAAGGGCTTCGCGTCGGCCCTGTCGGACGACGACATGAAGAACATTGCCTACTGGGTGACGTCGAAGGCCGCCAAGCCCGGTTTTGCGAAGGAGAAGGCACTCGTTTCGATGGGCGAACGCATCTACCGTGGTGGCATTGCTGATCGCAACATCGCCGCATGTGCGGGCTGCCACAGCCCCAATGGCGCCGGCATTCCTGCGCAGTACCCACGCCTGTCAGGCCAACACGCGGATTACACCGCCTCGCAGCTGATGATGTTCCGCGACGGTACGCGTGCCAACAGCGCCCAGATGACCCAGGTGGCCGCCAAGCTCAACGACAAGGAAATCAAGGCCGTGTCGGATTACATTGCCGGCCTGCGCTGATTGATCCTGGTCAAACCGGGGCCTGGCTGAGCCGGCTGCACGGAACCTACCGCCAATAACAAACCCAAAATGGGCGGGCCCATCCCAGCGATGGTCCCGCCCATTTTTTCTTTCGATTTCCCCTGCCTCCAGATCCCGGCTCCACCATGTCCGACTCCACCCAAGGCCTTCGCATCCAGTCTGGTTCCCAGGCCTGGCGCGCCGTGATCGAACTGCTCTCGTCCATGCGGTTCGCCATCTCGCTGCTGACGGTGATCTGCATCGCATCGGTGATCGGCACGGTGCTCAAGCAGCACGAGCCCGCGGTCAATTACGTCAACCAGTTCGGCCCCTTCTGGGCAGAGCTGTTCAGCGCCATCCAGCTGAACGCGGTGTACAGCGCATGGTGGTTCCTGTTGATCCTGGCTTTTCTGGTCATCAGCACCTCGCTGTGCATCGCCCGCAACACGCCCAAGATCCTGGTGGACCTTAAGGCCTACAAGGAAAACATCCGCGAACAAAGCCTCAAGGCCTTCCACCACAAGGCCGAGGCCGAACTGCCCCAATCTGCCGAAGCCGAGGCGCGCCGCATCGGTACGCTGCTGGCAGGCGGCGGCTGGAAAGTGCGGCTGCAGCAACGCGACACCAGCGCCGGCCCCGGCACGGGCTGGATGGTGGCCGCCAAGGCAGGCGCTGCGAACAAGCTGGGCTACATCGCTGCGCACAGCGCCATCGTGCTGGTGTGTGTGGGCGGGCTGCTGGATGGCGATCTGATCGTGCGTGCGCAGATGCTTTTGGGTGGCAAGTCGGTTTACACAGGTGGCGGGCTGATCGCCGATGTAAAGCCCGAACACCGCCTGTCCGAGCGCAACCCCACGTTCCGGGGCAACCTGCTCGTGGCCGAAGGCACGCAGTCGAGCACGGCCATCCTGAACCAGTCGGATGGCGTGCTGCTGCAGGATTTGCCGTTTGCCATTGAGCTCAAGAGGTTCATCGTGGAGCACTACTCCACCGGCATGCCCAAGCTGTTCGCCAGTGAAATCGTCATCCATGACAAGGCCACTGGCGAGAAAACGCCAGCGCGCGTCGAGGTGAACCACCCAGCGAGCTACAAGGGTGTTGAGATCTACCAGTCCAGCTTTGACGACGGAGGCTCCCTTCTCAAGCTGCGCGCCGTGCCCATGGTGGCAGGCGCCAACGGCTTTGAGGTGGAAGGGGTGGTGGGCAATTCCACCCAGTTGGTCAACAACGGCGGAGGAGCGGGCGCCGATACCCTGACGTTGGAGTTCACCGCGCTGCGCACCATCAACGTCGAAAACTTTGCGGACCCAGGCGGCAGCGGTTCGGGCGTGGACGTGCGCAAGGTCGACCTGCGCCAATCGGTGGAGTCGCGCCTGGGTGCAGCCAACAAGACCGTGACCAAAAAGGAATTGCGCAATGTGGGCCCCAGCGTGACCTACAAGCTGCGCGACGCGGCGGGCCAGGCCCGGGAGTTTCACAACTACATGCTGCCCGTGGATACGGGCGATGGCGTGGCGGTGTTTCTGCTGGGTGTGCGCGAAACGCCGTCCGATCCTTTCCGCTACTTGCGCATACCGGCCGACGAGCAAGGTGGCATGGACGGCTTCCTGCGCATGAAAGCTGCGCTGGCCGATCCGCCCACACGCGAAGAGGCAGTGCGGCGTTATGTTGCGCAGGCCATCGACGCATCGCGGCCGGATCTGGCGGACCAGCTGCAGCAGTCCGCATTGCGCGCGCTGACGCTGTTTGCAGGCCAGGGCATGGTCGATGGCAAGCCAACGGGCGGGTTGCAGGCGGTATCCGACTTCATGGAAGCCAACGTGCCGGAGGCCGAGCGCGCGCGTGCGGGCGAGGTGCTGGTGCGCATCCTCAATGGCACCTTGTTTGAGGTGGCCCAGCTTTCGCGCCAGCGCGCCGGTGTGGGGCCGCTGCCGCAGGACGACCAAACGCGTGCCTTCATGACCCAGGCGGTGCTGTCGCTCAGCGATGCGCAGATCTACCCAGCGCCGCTGGCCTTTGAATTGAAGGACTTCACCCAAGTGCAGGCCAGCGTGTTTCAGGTGGCACGTGCCCCTGGCAAAAACATTGTCTACCTGGGTTGCGCCTTGCTGATTCTGGGCATCTTTGCCATGCTGTATGTGCGGGACCGGCGCATCTGGATCTGGGTCGCCCCGCAGGGAGACCGCACGCACGCCACCATGGCGTTGTCGACCAACCGCAAGACCATGGACGGCGACCAGGAGTTTGTCCAGCTCGCACAGAAACTGATCGGGGCCCAGCCCCGCGAAGGCACCACATGAACACCGCGACCTCTTCGACCCCTACTGGTTCTGCCGCCGCAGCCACCACCATCACGCTGAACGAGGGCTTCTTTGCCCGCCGCAACTGGTTCGACTGGCTGTTTGCAGCCATCGTGGTGGCGGGGGGGCTGTTTGCGCTGCAGCGTTACGGCAGCTTCATGGATGGCTACGAAAAGGGCATCCTGCTGGGCACGATCCCTTGCACCATCTGGCTGTGCTGGTTCTGGCGACCTTTGCGCGGCCTGTTGCTGATTGTGGCGGCGGTGGCGCTGATGGCGATTGGCCTGTATCAACAGGATGGCGCGGGCAATCTGGCGCGTGCGGATATGGTGTTTGGCCTCAAGTATTTTCTGTCCAGCCAGTCGGCGATTTTGTGGATGAGCATGTTGTTCTTCATGAGCACTGCGTTCTACTGGATCGGTATGTTCTCGCGCGGTGAAGGCCGCACCATGAGCCTCATTGGCTCGCGCATCGCCTGGGTGGCGGTGGCCATGGCGCTCATTGGCACGTTGGTGCGCTGGTACGAGAGCTATCTCATCGGGCCCGACATTGGCCACATCCCCGTCAGCAATCTCTACGAAGTGTTCGTGATGTTCTGCTGGATGACGGCTGCGTTCTACCTGTACTACGAACAGCAGTACGACACCCGCGCGCTCGGCGGCTTTGTGATGCTGGTGGTGAGTGCTGCCGTGGGCTTTCTGCTTTGGTACACCGTGGTGCGCGAGGCGCATGAGATTCAGCCCCTGGTGCCGGCCCTCAAAAGCTGGTGGATGAAGCTGCATGTGCCCGCCAACTTCATCGGATACGGAACCTTTGCGCTCGCAGCCATGGTGGCGTTTGCCTACCTCATCAAGCAGCAGGCTACGGAAACCCGGTGGTACAAACTCGCGCCGCTGTGGTTGCTGGGTGTGGTGCTGTGCTTTGAGCCCATCGTGTTCCGCCAAGGCGCGACTGAAAACGGCGGCAGCTACTGGATGGTGTATTTCGGTATTTCGGCGTTGATCGTGGCGGGTATCCTGCTGGGCCGCAAGCGCATCGCCGAGCGCCTGCCTTCGTTCGAGATCCTGGACGATGTGATGTACAAGTCCATCGCGGTGGGCTTCGCTTTCTTCACCATCGCCACCGTGCTGGGTGCCCTGTGGGCAGCGGAGGCCTGGGGCGGTTACTGGAGCTGGGACCCGAAGGAAACCTGGGCGCTGATCGTGTGGCTCAACTATGCGGCCTGGCTGCACATGCGGCTTATGAAGGGGTTGCGCGGCACCGTGTCTGCCTGGTGGGCGCTGGTGGGGTTGGCGGTGACCACCTTCGCGTTCCTGGGCGTGAACATGTTCCTGAGCGGGTTGCACAGCTACGGCACGCTGTGATGGGATGAGGGCCCGGTCGGGCATCGGCGCAGGCGACGGCAACTATTGCGTCTTCGGTGTAACCTGCGCGGTCCAGGGAACGAACTAGCAGTTGTGCTGCTCTACCGCAGCAGCTGTTTCCACCAGACCATGACCGGAGCCTCTCCATGCTGATCCCCTCGCGCGATTCGGGTTTCAACCACCCCCATTCCTCGGAAATCACACCCCGCGCGGTCTACGAAGACCGTCGGCAGATGCTCAAGCTCATGGCGGGCGGCGTGGCGGGCGCGGCGATGGCGGCCTGGGCAGGCCGGGAGGCCCTGGCGCAGCAGGCGCAGGTGGTGCGGCCCAACAAGCTCGCTGCGCTGGCGGGCACGAAATCTTCGGTTGCGGGCGCTGTCACGATGGAAAAGCTCACCGACTACAAGGACGCGAGCACCTACAACAATTTCTACGAATTTGGCACCGACAAGGCCGACCCCGCGCGCAACGCCCACACACTCAAGACCAACCCCTGGACGGTGGAAGTGGAGGGCTTGGTCAAGAAGCCTGGCAAATACGGCATCGAAGACCTGATCAAGCTCAGCGCGCAGGAAGAGCGCATTTACCGGCTGCGCTGCGTCGAGGGCTGGTCGATGGTGATTCCCTGGGTGGGCTACTCACTGGCCGAGCTCATCAAGCGCGTGGAGCCGCAGGGCAGCGCCAAATATGTGGAGTTTGTGACCCTGGCCGACAAGGCCACCATGCCTTACGTGGGCTCTCGCGTGCTGGACTGGCCCTACGTGGAGGGTCTGCGCATGGACGAGGCCATGCACCCGTTGACGCTGCTCACCTTTGGCATGTACGGCGAAGTGCTGCCCAACCAGAATGGCGCGCCGGTTCGCCTGGTGGTGCCGTGGAAATACGGCTTCAAGAGTGCCAAGAGCATCGTCAAGATCCGCTTTGTGGAGAAGGAGCCCGGCACAGCCTGGAACAAAGCTGCCAAGCAGGAGTACGGCTTTTATTCCAACGTGAACCCCGAGGTGGATCATCCCCGGTGGAGCCAAGCCACCGAGCGGCGCATTGGTGAGGACGGACTGTTTGCCAAGAAGCGCAAGACGCTGATGTTCAACGGCTATGAAGCGCAGGTCGGCCAGCTCTATGCGGGCATGGACCTTAAAAAGTTCTACTGAAACCAGAATTCGCAGTGCTCACGGCGGGTCTGCAGATGGCGAACTCGCCAGCTGGATGCTGGGGCTGCAAGGTTTGAACGGATGAGAAAACTATTGCTCCACCCGGCGGCAAAGCCGGCCGTATTCGTGTTGTGCCTGTTGCCGCTGGCGTGGCTGGTGTTTGGCGTGGCCACCAACCAATTGGGCGCCAACCCGGCCGAAGCGCTCATTCGCGCCACGGGCGATTGGACGCTGCGGGCGCTGTGTCTGGTTCTCGCAGTCACGCCAGTGCGCGTGCTCACGGCCACCCCGCAACTCGCACGTTTTCGGCGCATGCTGGGGCTGTACGTGTTCTTTTATGCAGTGCTGCACCTCTTGAGCTACAGCGGCTTCGACATGGGATTTGATGTGGGCGACATCGCCCGCGATATCGTCAAGCGCCCGTTCATCCTTGTCGGGTTCGTGGCGTTTGTGCTGCTGGCCGTGCTGTCGGCAACATCGTTCAACCGGGCCATCAAGGCGCTGGGGGCGCGGCGGTGGCAGGCTTTGCACCGCGCGGTGTATGCCGTTGCGCTGTTGTCCGTGTTGCACTTCTTCTGGATGCGCGCAGGCAAGAATGACTTCGGCGAAGTCGCCGTGTACGCGGTTGTCCTTGGCGCGTTGCTGGGGTGGCGTGTATGGAACGCGGTCCGCAAGCGCCGCGCGACACGGGTCGCCGTGTAGGTAGCTTCAGCTGTGAGAACGCCCCGCCATTCTGAGTAGCTGAGTTCTATCAAATTCATAGCTATTGGCGCTTTATGGATAAGCGCTAGAGCCCAATTTGATCCAAAAATCAGCCCACAGAACGCAGGGCAGGTCGCATCTGTCGAGTGGCAGGGTCGATATAACTTGTAGGTATCTGGTAGGCCCGGTCGTCAAACAGGTCGATGCCACACATCAGGTTTTCGATCCAGTCGAAGAAGTCATTGATGGCTTCTTTGCCCATGATGGGCGCGCCATGCTGCGGCACCAACATGGCGATGTCCAATTGCCGCGCCATGCGGGACCACAGGCGCAGGATTTTGTTGGACACCATGTAGCGGCGGTGAAACCCCTCCATCCGAGGGATGTGCGCCTTCAGGTCTGTGATGGGTACGCGGGCTTCTGCGCCTGACATCATGGAGACACCCAAATCGCCCGTGAAGAGAATGCGGCTGACAGGGTCGTAAAAATGGAAGTTGCCCTCGGAATGCATGAAGTGCGCGGGCAGCAGCACCAGCTCGTGCCTCCCCAGGGGCAGGTGGCCGCCGCCATCCGGTACACCAATTACCCGGTTTTCTGTTTTACCCACTTTGGTGAAGTGCGGAGCAAACCGCTCCCACACGCGAGAGATCACGAGATTGGCCTTGGTGCTGGTCATCCACCGGTCGAGCGACGCAATGATGTCCGGGTCCGCATGCGAAGCGATCAGGTAGGACAGTTTGTGCGGCGGGAAATGCTTGGTCATTCCCATGAACAGCTCATTGAACGCCAAGTTGCCGCCGGGGTCGATGATGGCGCCGGTGTCGTCGTCCACGATCAAGAATTGATTGGCCTGCACGGCTTGACCATCCTCTTCGATGAGGTCGGTAAACATCAGGCAAGCGTGATTCTTGTCGCGATAGAGTTCGAGGGCCATGGCCATCCTGCGGTGCAATAAAGCCCGCAATGTACGGCTGCAATGGCAAAGCACGCTTGATGGAGATCAAGCGAACTGCAGATGATGGAGTGGGACACTGCGGCGCGGCGCGCGAGCGAGATTGAGTGTGCGCGGTTCAGCGCGGTGCAGAGGCTGCCGCCGCGGCGGGGGCTGGCGGCAGGGTGTTACCGGAAGCACTGTTGCTGCTGGCGGAGGGCGTCAGCGTTTGCGGCAGGGTTGCCCTTTGCTGGGCCGCCGGGTCTGTGGGCAGAAACAAGGGCCCCCGTTGACCACAACCCGCAAGGGCCGCCGCACTGGCAGCAAGGACAACGGCCCTGACTAGAATTTGGGAAGCTTTCAACATCTGCAAATTGTATGACCGACATCGAATTCATGGACCACGCCGAGAAACTGCTGTTGAGCGTCGAGCGCAGCTGTGACCTGATCAATGACACCACAGATGCTGATGTCGATGCCCAGCGCTCCGGCGGTATGGTTACCCTGACGTTCCCCAACCGCAGCCAAATCGTGATCAATCTGCAAAAGCCGCTGCACGAGGTGTGGATGGCCGCGCGCTCCGGTGGCTACCACTATCGGTTTGATGGCAGTGCGTGGCAGGACACCAAAGGCGCGGGGGAGTTCTTTGCCTGCTTGAGCCGTGACGCGGCGCAGCAAGCGGGTTTGCCACTGACGTTCAAGGCCTGACACAGTCGTCGTGTCGTTGCTACGCCCGCTATCGCCTATGGGCAGATAACCTGCCATCGCGCGAAAGCAGGCGCACCACCTTGAGTCTCCACACCTAGTTTCGGAAGAGATCGAGGATACGGTTGCGCTCTTCAGAAGGTGGGGGCGCAGAGGGCGACACGGCCGAGGGGGCCGTAGTGCGGTCGTCCAGCCCCACGCTTGCCACCCCCGCGTTGCGCGCATATTCTTCATAGAACCACTCACCGCCCACATTGACAACACCAAGTGGCACGGGAGTTTCCATCACAGGCACGCCTTTGAGTGCCTGCTGCATGAAGCTGATCCAAACCGGTAGGCTCAATCCCCCGCCTGTTTCCCGATTGCCAAGGTTTCGCGGCGTGTCGTACCCAATCCAGGTAACGGCCGCGATGGTGGGTTGATACCCTGCAAACCAGGCATCCCATGAGTCGTTGGTTGTCCCCGTCTTGCCATACAGGTCTGGTCGCTTGAGCGTGCCTTGTGCACGGGCTGCGGTGCCAGAGCGGGTCACCTCTTGCAGCAGGCTGTTCATCACGAACGCGTTGCGTGCGTCGATGGCACGGGGCTGCTCACTGGTGACTGGCGGCTTTGTCTCGGAAATGATCCGTCCTTTGTGGTCTGTCACTTTGGTGATCAACCATGGGTTGATGCGGTAGCCCCCGTTGGCAAACACAGAGTAACCGGTCGCCACCTGCAACGGTGTCACGGATCCTGCCCCGAGCGCCATGGTGAGATAAGCCGGATGCCGCTCGGCATCGAACCCAAACCGCGTGATCCATTCCTGTCCTGCCTTCGGGCCTACGGCTTGGAGCACGCGGATGGAGATCATGTTCTTGGATTTGGCGAGGCCGGTGCGCAGGCTCATCGGCCCGTCATATTTGCCATCGTAGTTCTTGGGCTCCCAGGGCTGGCCGCCGGTGACGCCGGCGTCGAAGAACAGGGGGGCATCGTTCACCACCGTGGCGGGCGTGAAGCCTTTCTCCAGTGCTGCGGAATATATGAACGGCTTGAAGCTGGACCCGGGCTGTCGCCATGCCTGCGTGACGTGATTGAACTTGTTCTTGTCAAAGTCGAACCCGCCTACCAGCGCTCGGATCGACCCGGTGCGCGGATCCAGCGCCACAAAAGCGCCCTCTACCTCAGGCAGTTGCGTGATCTCCCAAGTGTTCTTGGGTGTCTTCACCACACGGATCACCGCACCGCGCCGGATCTTGATGTTCGGCGGGGCCTTGTCGCTGAGGCCGGATTGCGCAGGCTTCAGCCCTTCGCCGACGATTTCAAGCGCGTCGCCGTTGGCGCGGGCAGCGACAATCTTGCGCGCATTGGCTTCTAATACGACAGCCGAAAGCACGTCGCCGTTGTCGGGGTGGTTGGCCAAGGCATCGTCGATCGCATCCTCAACTTCCTGGGCGGCGGTAGGGAGGGCAACGAACTTCTCAGGACCTCGATATTGCTGGCGGCGTTCATAGTCCATGATGCCCTTGCGCAGGGCCGCATACGCGGCATCCTGCTCGGCAGCATTCAATGTCGTATAGACGTTCAGGCCGCGTGTGTAGGCTTCATTCCCATACTGGGCAAAGATCAGCTGACGGGCCATCTCGGCAACGTACTCGGCGTGTACGCGCGTGTTGTCAGGCCCCGTGCGAATCTTGAGCTCTTCTTTCTTGGCCTCTGCAGCTTCTTGAGCCGTAATGAACCCGTTTTCTTCCATGCGCTCAATGATGTAGAGCTGCCGCGCACGCGCGCGTTTAGGGTTGCTGATCGGGTTATAGGCCGACGGTGCTTTTGGCAATCCAGCCAGCATGGCAGCCTCTGCGACAGAAATCGATTTAAGCGGCTTTCCAAAATATGCCTCCGATGCCGCCGCGAAACCGTAAGCCCGGTTGCCCAGGAAAATCTGATTCATGTAAATCTCGAGAATTTGGTCTTTAGATAGCAAATGCTCGAGCTTGAATGTAAGTAAGATTTCGTAAATTTTGCGAGTAAATGTTTTTTCTGATGACAGATAAACATTTCGTGCCACTTGCATGGTGATGGTGGAAGCGCCTTGGCTCTTTACACGCCCCAGGTTAGCAAGCCCTGCGCGCATCACGCCCTTGTAGTCCACCCCGCCGTGTTGGAAAAATCGTGTGTCTTCAATCGCAAGGACCGCGTCTTTCATCACCTTGGGGATTTCACCAATCGGCGTGAGATTGCGACGCTCCTCCCCAAACTCCCCCAAAAGCGCTCCCTCCGAGGAGTACACCCGCAAGGGCAGCTTGGGCCGGTAGTCGGCCAGATCCGAGATGTCAGGGAGGTTGGGGTACGCCACTGCCAAAGCAGTAGCAACTGCAAGCACTGCTGTCACCGCCCCTGCGACAGCAAGACCGATAAGCCACAGAAAGCCACGGAGCAACGATTGAAGCCAGCTCGCTCGGAGAGGGCGCGCGGCGCCATTGGATTTTTCAGAAGGGTTGGGAGAAGAAGGCGCAGGCATATCGCTCCGAGGGGATAAGAGCCAACATTATAAAAATGTCCGCACCTACCGATACCGCCTCACTTCTGGACCTGGGGATCTTCGTGAAAGGCATTGAATTCGCGCCGAAAGGTGTTGTGCGGCAACGAAATTTCGTCTGCTTTTGGCAACGCCGCTAAGACGTTACATGGGGAAAATTCTTTGCTGGAGAACTATCTTACTGATAGCATTCATGTGAAGTGTTAAGTTTTGTTGCCTTATTTTGGCAAGTTACAGGGGACCTATCTTGATCTCAACGGGATCTTTGTTCAGTCGCCAGTCTGCTCCGCTACTGGGAATCGACATCAGCTCCTCCAGCGTCAAGTTGGTCGAGTTGGGCCGTGATAAAGCGGGCGGCTTGGTTCTGGAGCGTTGTGCCATCGAGCCCCTTGAACGTGGCTGGATCACGGATGGCAACATCGAAAAGTTCGATGAGGTTGCTGACGCCTTGCGCCGCTTGGTCAAAAAGAGCGGCACCCGGACCAAGAACGTAGCACTCGCACTGCCGCCTTCCGCCGTGATCACGAAGAAGATCACATTGCCTGGTGGTATGACTGAGCAAGAGCTTGAAGTTCAAGTCGAATCCGAAGCCAATCAGTACATCCCGTTCTCGCTCGACGAAGTGAGTTTGGATTTTTGCGTCATCGGGCCAAGCAAAAATGCGCCCGGAGATGTCGATGTTCTGATTGCAGCTTCTCGCCGCGAGAAAGTCCAAGATCGCCAAGGGCTGGCCGAGGCCGCTGGCCTGAAGCCTGTGGTTGTAGACATTGAGTCCCATGCTTCGCGTCTTGCTGCGGGGCGCTTGATTGAAGCACTTCCCAAAAAAGGCGTTGACGCTTTGGTCGCTCTGTTTGAAGTGGGTGCGCTCACCACAAGCATGCAGGTCATCCGGAACGAAGAAGTTTTATATGACAGAGACCAAGCTTTTGGCGGCGCCCAGCTGACGCAGCTGATCGTTCGGCAATATGGCTTCTCTGTAGAGGAAGCTGAGAGTAAAAAACGAAGCGGTGACCTTCCCGAGGACTATCAATCGGCGGTTTTGCGACCGTTCGTGGACAGCATGGCTCAGGAAATTGGCAGGGCACTGCAATTTTTCTTCACGAGTACGCCACACAACCGGATTGACCACATTATGTTGGCTGGAGGTTCGGCTCCACTGCCCGGATTGACAGAAGCGGTCACGCAACAAACAGGTTTTGCGTGCAGTGCGGTCAATCCGTTTGATGGCATGGAAATCGGAAGTTCCGTTCGACTGAAAAAAATGGTGCGCGAAGCTCCGTCTTATTTGACGTCATGTGGCTTGGCGATGCGGAGGTTCTTGCAGTGATTTTAATTAACTTGCTCCCGCACCGGGAGGCAGCACGCAAACGCCGCAAGGAAGCGTTTCAGGCAACCATGTTTGCATCATTCCTGATTGGACTTGTGATTGCTGGCGCTATCTATTGGTGGTTCCAGATGATGATCACGGCTCAGCAAGAGAAGAACGCTTATCTCCAAAGTGAAATAAAGATTCTAGAAAACCAAATTAAAGAAATTGCCACGATCGAAGATGAAATTGCCGCACTGCGAGCACGACAAAAAGCAGTGGAAGATCTTCAATCTGATCGAAATTTGCCTGTGCACTTGCTGAATGAATTGGTGCAGCAAATTCCCGATGGCGCTTACGTAACTAGCATTAAACAGACCGATCAGGTCATTGCAATGCAGGGAGTCGCCCAATCGAATGAGCGAGTTTCGGAAATGCTGCGCAATTTAACGGATAACACTCCATGGTTGTCAAAGCCGGAATTGGTTGAGATCGTCGCCAGTAATATCGCTCTGAGTTCCAGAGATCAAAGAAGAGTCTCTACCTTCAACTTGCGATTCCGTTTGATGCGGACTGGCGAAGTCCAAAAGGCTCAAGATGCGGCCAGTATGCCTGCTGGGCAGGGGAAGTGAGTTATGGTCAAAAAAGCATCCTTAAAATTTGATTTCGCAGTCTTCCAGGAAAGTTTGGCAAGGCAATTCAGAAATCTCGACACCAAAGATCCATCCCTTTGGCCTGTTGCTCCCAAAGTGCTGCTATGTCTTTTTATTGCTGTAGGTGTGGCTGCTGGATTGTGGTTTGCGAAAATTAATGAGTATGAAACAGAGCTTGAAGCGGAGAAAACTAAAGAGCAAGCGCTTCGTACCGACTATCAGACCAAATTGGTAAAGGCAGTGAGTTTAGACGCACTGAAGCGCCAGAGAGAGCAAGTCCAGCAATATGTTATTCAACTCGAAAAGCAGCTACCAAGCAAAGCAGAGATGGCAGCGCTTCTTTCTGATATCAATCAGGCCGGGCTTGGACGGAGTTTGCAGTTTGACTTATTCCGTCCTGGTCAAGTTGTAGTCCGCGACTATTATGCTGAACTCCCAATTGCCGTGAGAGTTACCGGCAAATACCACGATATGGGGGCATTTGCCTCGGATGTTGCGCACCTATCGCGTATTGTGACGCTGAATAATATCTCTATAGCCCCTACGTCTAAAGATAGCAGCACCTTGACAATGGATGCCACAGCTCGGACATTCCGCTATTTGGATCCCGAAGAAATCCAAGCGCAAAAGCAAGCGGGAGGAAAAAAACGATGACTCTAACCCATTTTATATTTATAGGAGTCTTTGCAGTTTCGCTTGCAGGTTGTGGACCTGCAGGTGACGAAGAGTTGCGCCAATGGATGTCTGATCTGCGCGCGACAACTAAGCCGCGCGTAACTCCTTTAACCGAGCCCAAGCAGTTTTTTCCGCAGGCGTATTCGTCAGAAAATGGAGTCGAGCCCTTCAATTCTATTAAATTGACGCAGGCATTGCGCAAGGAGTCCAACCAACTCGCAGCTAATGCCGCGCTGATTGCTCCGGAGATGACTCGGCGAAAGGAGCCTTTAGAGGCCTATCCGCTTGACGCGATGGCCATGGTAGGTAGTTTGGATAAAAAAGGTACGCCCACCGCGCTGTTGAGAGTGGATAAACTCTTGTACCAAGTTCGATTGGGGAATTATATTGGTCAAAATTATGGAAAAATAGTGCGTATTACGGAAAGTACAATTCAATTGCGCGAAATAGTGCAGGATGCTACTGGCGATTGGATTGAGCGCACTGCGACATTGGATCTGCAAGAGGGGAAAAGATGAAACACTGTAGTAATTACTCTTTGCGCTTGTTTCAACTTGCGCTGACCGTGTCGGCGGCAATATTTGCACCTGTCAGCGTTTGGGCGCAAACTGCTATTCAATCTGTTGTGGGTAGTATGCAGAACGGAATGGAAGTTGTTCGAATCGATTTTTCGGAGGCCCCCCAGGGCTTGCCTACGGGGTTTGCTATTCAATCTCCTGCGAGAATCGCATTAGATTTTCCAAATACAGCGAATTCGAGTGGAAAAACTGCGTTCGAGGTTAATCAGGGAAATCTAAAATCTGTCAACATAGCCCAAGCTGGAGATCGGGCGCGAGTCGTTCTGAATCTGAAACAACCAAGTTCGTATCAGGCGGAAATCCAAGGCAAGTCCCTTCTAATTTCCCTTGGTGTGCCTTCCGCATCTCCATCTTCATCAATGCCTCAGGCTGCCCAATCTCAGGTTTTTGCAGAGGCTGGTGGTTCAGATATCCTGCCAATTCGAGACGTTGATTTTCGCAGGGGGGCGGACGGATCTGGGCGGGTAGTGATTACGTTACCATCCAGCCAAGTTGGTGTCGACATACGCCAACAGGGTAAAGGCTTGTTGGTGGAGTTCCTCAAGTCTTCTCTTCCAGAGGGCCTGCGTCGAAAGTTGGACGTCGCGGACTTTGGGACACCTGTTCAGGTGATTAGCACAACCCAACAAGGCGAGCGGGTCCGTATGACCATTGAGCCAATAGGCGAGTGGGAGCACAGCGCTTATCAGAGTGACAGTCAGTTCGTAGTGGAAGTGCGCCAAAAGAAAGTGGATCTATCTAAGTTAACGCAAGGCCCGGGCTACAGTGGTGAAAAACTTTCTTTAAACTTCCAAAATATTGAAGTCCGTTCGTTGTTGCAGGTAATTGCTGATTTCACTAATTTCAACATTGTCACGTCGGATACGGTGACTGGATCGCTAACTTTGCGGTTGAAGGATGTTCCTTGGGATCAAGCGCTTCAAATCATTATGGATGCGAAGGGGCTGGGAATGCGGAAGACGGGTACAGTTCTTTGGATAGCTCCGAAGGACGAAATTGATGATCGTACAAAAAAGGATTATGAAGCAGCATTGGCTATTCAAAAGCTCGAGCCGCTCCGAACACAAGCTTTTCAAATGAATTATGCTAAGGCCGTTGATATGGTCACTCAATTAACTGCATCTAGTGGCGGTGGCGGAGCCCAGAATAATCGATTCCTTTCTGAGAGGGGTAGTGCCATTGCAGAGCCGCGTACCAATCAATTATTTGTGACCGATACTCCAAGTAAACTCGAAGAAGTGCGGCAACTGTTGTCCACACTGGATGTCGCAGTAAGACAGGTCTTGATTGAAGCGAGAATTGTTGAAGCGTCTGACACCTTTGGTCGATCATTGGGAATACGACTTGGTGCAACTGATTTACGAGCAAATCGTGGTGGAGACGGTGGCTACAGCATTGGCGGTGGTAACCGCATAGGCTTCGGGACAAGCTACAGTAACGCAGTTGCGTCGACGAGTGCAGGTGGAACAGTCAATACATTGGGTAATTTCGTTAATTTGCCAGCATCAGCTATAGGTGGCTACGATCCAGCTAGCTTTGCAATATCGATATTTAACTCGGCTGCCAATAGATTTCTTAATCTTGAGATATCTGCACTTGAGGCGGATGGCAAGGGGAAAATTGTCTCCAGTCCTCGTGTTGTGACAGCTGACCAGACCAAGGCTTCAATTGAGCAAGGTACAGAATTTCCCTATCCTGTAACGGCTCCAAATGGGGGTACTGTTATTGCTTTTAAGAAGGCGGTGCTTAAATTGGAGGTGACTCCGCAGATTACTCCGGAGGGGAATATTATATTGGATTTGGATGTTAATAAAGATAGTCCTGGTGAGGTTTTAAATAATGTGCGTGCCATTAATACAAAGCATATCAAAACGCAAGTGCTTGTGGAGAGCGGCGGAACTGTGGTGATTGGCGGTATATTTGAATTGTTTGAAGATAGCACGGAAAGTAAGGTCCCGGTTTTGGGTGATATTCCTGGGTTGGGTAATCTTTTTAAAACAAGGACAAGGCAAGCAAATAAGCAAGAGATGTTGGTTTTTATAACTCCTAAGGTCATTGCAGAGCGGGCTGCTGCACGTTAATTAACTAACCATTAGATGGAAAAAATGTCTATATTCTACAAGTTGCCTGCAGTTTTGCTAGTGTCATTGATTGCCGCTTGCGGAGGCGGTGGTGGTAGCCCTGGTAGTACTAATGAGTCATACACAATCAGTCTTCGCTCTGATAAGTTACAACTGCCTTTGAATATTGATCCGGCGGCGAATCGAGCCGGTATTGGAGTTTATGCACCTTACACCACAACTCTGTATGTGGAGGCGCGGAAGGGGGCGGCTCCAATTCCAGGGGGTGATAATATATTTGGTTGTAATGTTTCTGGTGGATTGAGTTCGGGGTCGCTATATTATCTGGATGGGGATGATTCGCATACAGTAGAAGTCGATGACGGTCTCGGTGGAACCATCAAAGTGCCTGCATCCTATCGCTCTATAACACTTGGAGCTAACTCTGGTGGAAATACTTTTCATTTTCATGCAGGTGATCAAGCTGGGGTTTCGAAGATAACATGTTCCGTGACTGACCCTGCATCCGGTCGAGTTATGAGTACAAGCGTGGATATCACAGTGGGTGGTGCTACTGGTAAAGCCGCAAGTATTCAAAGCATTGCTCAATCGTCATATCTCGGTACCTTGAATAACGTTAACAATGTTAGAAACAATACCACCATACAGATGCATCTGTGGGATGAGGCTAGCCAGCCTGTACCTATGCCAGTAAATGCCAATGTTCAAGTTAGTATTGTGGGATCAACCGCTGCCGCTGCGGGGGCGCGCTTGGTTTGGGGAGATCAATCCGGTGGAGTGATTAGGGTTAAAACCAGTTCAGGTGTTGGCACATTCTCTTTGACTGGCGGGCAAAACACAGGGACCATCTTATTGGAAATGGTCGCAGACAGAAGCGATAATGATGTTACAAATGGAATTCAAACTCCTGTGACAGCGTTATTGGCTCTTTCTGTTGTCGATAAGATTCCGACCGCTTCCAACGCGAATCCGCTGACCATTACCACGGCAGCTCTCGCGGGCGCTACTGAAGGTGTTGCTTATAGTTACGTATTGGAAGTCGATGGCGGCGTAGCTCCGTACACGTGGTCTGCTTTGGGAAGCTTGCCTTCGGGCTTGTCGTTGAGTTCGTCGGGATTGATTTCCGGCACTCCAGCGGCAGGTACGGCGGGCACTGCTGGTATTGCCGTCCGTGTGACTGACAGTGTTGGCGTATCCAAAACAGCTAACCTTACTTTGACGATTGCACCTACCAGCGTCGTAACACCTACCCCGCCTGTAGCTCCGTTAGCCATAGTGATAGCAGGTTGCAGTGGTAGCGCCAACACGGCATGCGCCTTGCCAAAAGCTGGATATGGAGACGCTTACAGCTACATTTTTAGCGCTACCAGCGGGGCAACCACACCGATCGCATGGAGTCTCACTGGGCAACCTGCTTGGTTAAAAATTAATACGGTTAATGGGGTATTAACTATTGATACGGCACTGCTGCCGGCTTATGGTGCAGTTCCCAATGCGTGTGGCAGCTATGAATTCTTCGTAACAGCTGCGCAGGGCACATCGTTGTCAAGTCAAAAGGTCAGCTTGCAAATCGACGATGGAGCCGCAGGCGTCTGCCCATAAGACAATGCTCGAGTGTGTCTCATTGATAATGAGTGCACTCTTTCTGGCCCCAGTGCTTTAGCCCTGGGGCTTTTTCTTTTGCTCTAGACTCGGCGCGTATGGCTGCAATCTGCCCGTCTCCCATTTCCGACCCCGTCACAACCACACGAGTTGATCTCGGCCAGCGTAGCTACGACATCTCAATAGGACCTGAGCTGTTGTCTCGAATTGAACATCTAACCAGTCTTCCTTCAGGAACGGGGGCCGTGATTGTTACCAATGAGACAGTGGCGCCGTTGTATGGAAGCATCTTGGCAAAGACCTTGGGTAAGCGCTATGCAAACGTTTATACCGTAGTCCTTCCCGATGGCGAAGAACATAAGTCTTGGCAGACACTCAACCTGATTTTCGACACCCTGCTGCAAAACAACTGTGATCGAAAAACGGTTTTGTTTGCCCTGGGTGGTGGTGTGGTTGGCGATATGACGGGTTTCGCCGCCGCCAGCTATATGCGGGGAGTGCCCTTTGTGCAGGTGCCCACTACGCTTTTGGCGCAGGTGGACTCATCTGTGGGGGGCAAGACGGCCATTAACCATCCACTCGGCAAGAACATGATCGGGGCGTTCTACCAACCGCAACTCGTAGTATGCGATTTGGACGTGCTTGCTACCCTGCCGCAGCGTGAACTGAGCGCAGGGTTGGCGGAGGTGATCAAATACGGCCCCATTGCTGACATGGCATTCATGGCGTGGCTGGAGGACAACATCGATGCGTTGATGGCTTACGACAAAACGGCCCTGGCATATGCAATTCGTCGCAGTTGCGAAATCAAGGCGTGGGTGGTGGGTCAGGACGAACGCGAATCAGGTTTGAGGGCTATCCTGAACTTTGGCCACACCTTTGGTCATGCGATTGAGGCGGGCATGGGTTATGGAAACTGGCTACATGGCGAGGGCGTGGGTGCCGGTATGGTCATGGCAGCACATCTGTCACACCGCTTGGGATTGGTCGATGCGTCCTTCGTGCAGACACTCACTGCTTTAATTGGACGTGCAGGCCTGCCAGTGCGCGGCGCGGTGATTGATGCGGATGACAATGCAGGGCGCTACCTTCAATTGATGCGTGTGGACAAGAAGTCCGAATCCGGTGAAATTCGTTTTGTGGTGATCGACGGCCCTGGCAAAGCGATGTTGAAAGCCGCTCCTGATGCGCTTGTGCGCGCAGTGATTGACGATTGCTGCGCTCACTAATTGATAGTTGTGAGCGAATTTTCAGTAAGGCTAAGGCCTTATTTGATTCAAATGCCTGATTTTGCAGCCTACGCCTGCGACCCATTTCGCACGCGCGGGCGCCTTTATGCCGAGCCCGCCGCGCCAACGCGCACGGAGTTCCAACGGGACCGTGACCGCATCGTCCATTCCACAGCGTTCCGCAGGCTGGTCTATAAAACCCAGGTGTTCCTCAACCACGAGGGTGATCTCTTCCGAACGCGCTTGACGCATTCGTTGGAGGTGGCTCAACTGGGCCGCTCTATCGCGAGATCGCTGTCCATCAACGAAGACTTGGTCGAAGCGATTTCGCTGGCGCATGACTTGGGCCACACCCCCTTTGGGCATGCGGGACAGGATGCACTCCATGGTTGCATGGCCGAGCATGGCGGTTTTGAGCACAACCTGCAGAGCCTGCGTGTGGTCGATATGCTGGAGGAGCGATATCCGCACTTCGATGGTTTGAACCTCACGTTCGAAACGCGCGAGGGCGTATTGAAGCATTGCTCCCGTGTCAACGCCGAGGAGTTGGAGGCGCGAGAGCCCCAAGGGGTTGGTGGCCGGTTTCTGCGGAGGGAGCAGCCCAGTCTCGAAGCGCAACTGTGCAATCTGGCCGATGAGATTGCCTACAACGCACACGACATTGATGATGGCGTGCGCTCCGGGCTTATCACGTTGGCGCAATTGCGTGACGTGCCTTTGTTCGATCAGTATCGCGCTGCAGCACAGTCCGAACACCCTGACCTGGCGGAGCCCGCACGTCAGAGACGGCTTTTGTACGAAGCGATTCGGAGAATGTTGAGCGATCAGGTGTATGACGTGATTGACTCAACCCGATCGGCATTGGCTGAGTTCGCTCCAGAGAGCGTGCACGACGTGCGGACACGTTGCCCTGTATTGGTGAGATTCAGTGACGTCATGCGAGAACAGTCGCACACCCTTAAGCGCTTTCTATTTCAGAACCTTTACCGCCATCCCCAAGTGATGGACACCACGCGCCGCGCGCAAACCGTCATCAGAGAGCTGTTTGATGCTTACACGCAGTCGCCCCACGAAATGAAAGCGGCATTTGCAGAGCAGGCATTCGCAAACGAAGGCGCTTTACGCGCCCGGGCAGTGGCCGATTTCATCGCTGGCATGACAGACCGATTTGCCATGAGCGAGCATGAACGATTGACTGGACGGCGCCTTCTGGACTGAAGTGGAGACTGTTGGAGACGGTTCCAACACTGTTTCGAATCGCTGCGCACAGCCTTTGCGGTTTACTGCATCGGTAAAATCTGGCCTCTCTCTATGCGCCACCCCCGCGCGCTTGCGTCAATGAACTCAGCCTCCCCCTTGCAAACTACCGAAACGGCATATTCACCATCCTTGTTTGTCTCAGACACGGTGCGTTGGCTGGAGCGCGCGGTGATCGGATTGAACCTGTGCCCATTTGCAAAAGGGGTGCATGTGAAAGGGCAAATTCACTACCAAGTGGTGGATACCGTTGAACCGGCAGACGTGCTGCGCGCTTTGGAGCAGGAGCTGAAAGATTTGGCAGCCATGCCCGCCGACGTGCGTGACACCACACTGCTGGTGGTGCCGCATTGCCTGCTGGATTTTCTCGAGTTCAATGATTTCCTGGGTGACGCAGACGATCTGCTCGAATCCATGGAGCTCGCAGGCGTCTTGCAAATTGCCAGCTTCCATCCCCAATTTCAATTTGCGGGCACGTCCCAGGACGATGTCACCAACTGCACCAACCGGGCGCCGTATCCCACATTGCACCTGTTGCGTGAGGCCAGCATTGATCGCGCAGTCGAAGTTTTCCCTGAGGCGGAAGCAATCTACGAACGCAATATGGAAATGCTGCAGGCTCTGGGTACTGCCGGATGGGAGGCCCTGGGGGTGAAGGCGACCCCGCCATCTTCTGAATGTGCGACGGGCACCCCCGTGCGGGACGGACGTCAATGACAGCGCGCAGGCAGCCACGAGCATCCGGCGCCCCGGCAATGCGCCCTGACCGCGCCGAATTGGCGGACTTGCGCCCCGGCCAATCCGTGGAGCTGCTCAAGGAGCTCCATATCCTGACACGCGATGGGCGGCTCAACCAAGACTCACGGCGCAAGCTCAAGCAGGTCTACCACCTGTTCAATTTCATTGAGCCGTTGCTGAAAGATCTCGCTCAGGGAGGCCACGGTGCAACGTTGGCTGACCATGGCGCCGGCAAGTCGTACCTGGGGTTCATCCTGTACGACCTGTACTTCAAGTCGGCCGGTCAGGGGCACATTTACGGCGTTGAAACCCGGGCTGAACTGGTGGAGAAATCCCGTGCGCTAGCCAGCCGGTTGGGGTTTGAGCGCATGTCCTTTCTCAATGTCTCGGTGGCTGAATCGGCGGACATCAAAGAATTGCCAGAACACATCGACATCGTTACGGCACTGCATGCCTGCGACACCGCCACCGACGATGCCATCGCCTTTGGTTTGCAGAAGCAGGCCCGCGCCATGGTGCTGGTGCCGTGCTGCCAGGCCGAGATGGCGGCCTGCCTGCGCCGGAGCAAGGCGCTGCAGCTGGCGCGCACGCCCCTGGCAGAGCTGTGGAGGCACCCGTTGCACACCCGGGAGTTGGGCAGTCAAGTGACCAATGTCTTGCGTTGCCTTTATCTGGAAGCCCAGGGGTACCAAGTGACGGTGACAGAACTTGTGGGCTGGGAACACAGCATGAAGAACGAGCTCATCATTGCGCGATATACGGGTCAGAAAAAACGCAGCGCTGCCGAGCGGTTGAGGTCCATCTTGCAAGAGTTTGGATTGGACGGCGTGATGGGGGCGCGGTTTGGCCTGAACCCGGCTCCGGACGGCTTGACCATCAGTTCTTGATTCACTGCCATTGAGACCGGAGAAATTGGGGACGGGTATATGATCGCCGCCTCCTAGCCTCATGGGGAAAGACAGTCATGGCTCGACTCCCGCGCCTCACCCTGCCGGGGCATCTGCACCACGTGATCCAGCGTGGCAATAACCGCCAGCCCATCTTTGTCGACGGTGAAGACTATGGGCAGATGCTCAGTCTGCTGACTGAAAACGCGCAAAAGCATGCTGTGGCAGTGCACGCCTATGTGCTGATGGGCGACCACTTCCACATTTTGGCCACCCCTTCCACGGTGGTTGGCTTGCCCCAGATGATGCAAGCGGTGGGGCGCCGCTACGTTCAGTATTTCAACCGTCGGCACGGTCGCTCGGGGACGCTTTGGGAGGGGCGGTACCGTTGCACGATCTTGGAGGCCAGCCGTTATCTGCTGCCGTGCATGGTCTATCTGGACCTGAATCCGGTGAGGGCAGGCTTGGTGGAGCGAGCGGCGGACTATCCCTGGTCCAGCCATGCTCACTGGCGGGGGCTGCGCAATGATCGCTTGCTTACCAGCCATGCACTTTATTGGGCGCTGGGCAACACGCCGTTTGCACGGGAGGCCGCTTACGCTGCACTTGTCGACGTGGGAAACCCCGCTTCTGAACAGCTCGCGTTGACCACGTCAGCACTTGGCGGATGGGCTTTGGGCGACGCCGAATTCGTTGCCGCGTTGCAATACGACACGCCACGCCGATTAATGAAAAACCCCGTGGGTCGGCCCAAAAAAGCGGATTTTTCGAATGAAAATGGGGTTTAGCTCTTGCCTGCAAAGCGCTGATAGCTATGAAATTTGATTTGTCCCCGAATTATCAAAAGCAGGTTTGATCTTGATGAAAATCGGGTTCTGACCCCATTTAATATGCTTGCAACGCATGTTGCAATGCACTAATCTTGCCTTCCCTGCGAAAAACATGAGGAGTGCGCCATGACCACGACGGCCGCCGAGATCCAGCATCTGCAACAACACGGTTTGTATTCATCCGGTAACGAACACGACGCCTGCGGGCTCGGCTTCGTGGCCCACATCAAGGGTATGAAGCGCCACGACATCGTGACGCAGGCCCTGAAGATCCTGGAGAACATCGACCACCGTGGCGCCGTGGGCGCCGACCCGCTGATGGGCGACGGCGCGGGCATCCTGATCCAGATCCCCGATGCGCTGTACCGCGAAGAAATGGCCAAACAGGGCATCACGCTGCCTGCCGCCGGCGAATATGGCGTGGGCATGATCTTCCTGCCCAAGGAGCACGCTTCGCGTCTGGCCTGCGAACAGGAGATGGAGCGCGCGATCAAGGCCGAAGGCCAAGTGCTGCTGGGCTGGCGCGACGTGCCGGTCAACCGCGATATGCCCATGTCGCCCACCGTGCGCAAAAAGGAGCCCATCCTGCGCCAGGTCTTCATCGGCCGAGGCAACGACGTGATCGTGCAGGACGCGCTGGAACGCAAGCTGTACGTCATCCGTAAGACGGCCAGCGCCGCCATCCAGAACCTCAAGCTCAAGCACAGCAAGGAATACTACGTTCCCAGCATGTCCAGCCGCACCGTGGTCTACAAGGGCCTGCTGCTGGCCGACCAGGTGGGTACCTATTACCTCGACCTGCAGGATGAGCGCTGCGTCTCGGCCATCGGCTTGGTGCACCAGCGTTTCTCCACCAACACCTTCCCTGAGTGGCCGCTGGCCCACCCGTACCGCTACGTGGCGCACAACGGTGAAATCAATACCGTCAAGGGCAACTACAACTGGATGAAGGCGCGTGAAGGCGTGATGGCCTCGCCCGTACTTGCGGCTGACCTGCAAAAGCTCTACCCCATCAGCTTCGCTGACCAGTCCGACACCGCCACGTTCGACAACTGCCTCGAGTTGCTGACCATGGCTGGCTACCCGATCAGCCAGGCCGTGATGATGATGATCCCCGAGCCGTGGGAGCAGCACACCACCATGGACGAGCGCCGCCGCGCCTTCTATGAATACCACGCTGCCATGCTCGAGCCCTGGGACGGCCCCGCGTCCATCGTGTTCACCGACGGCCGCCAGATAGGCGCTACGCTGGACCGCAACGGCCTGCGTCCCTCGCGCTACTGCATCACCGATGACGACCTGGTCATCATGGGCTCGGAATCCGGCGTGCTGCCCATCCCCGAGAACAAGATCGTGCGCAAGTGGCGCCTGCAGCCCGGCAAGATGTTCCTGATCGACCTGGAACAGGGCCGCATGATCGACGACGACGAGCTCAAGGCCAACATCGTCAACACCAAGCCCTACAAGCAGTGGATCGAGAACCTGCGCATCAAGCTCGACAGCGTGGGCACCGACACCGCCTCCACACCCGAAGCGGCGCCCTTGCCGCTGCTTGATCGCCAGCAGGCCTTCGGCTACACCCAGGAAGACATCAAGTTCCTGATGGCGCCCATGGCCAAGAACGGCGAAGAGGGCATCGGTTCCATGGGCAACGACAGCCCGCTGGCCGTGCTGTCGGGCAAGAACAAGCCGCTGTACAACTACTTCAAGCAGTTGTTCGCGCAGGTGACGAACCCGCCCATCGACCCGATCCGCGAAGCCATCGTGATGTCGCTGGTGTCCTTCATCGGCCCCAAGCCCAACCTGCTGGACATCAACCAGGTCAACCCGCCGATGCGCCTGGAAGTGAGCCAGCCCGTGCTGGACTTCGCCGACATGGCCAAGCTGCGCAACATCGAGAAGTACACGCAGGGCAAGTTCAAGAGCGCGACCATCGACATCACCTACCCGCTAAGCTGGGGCCGCGAAGGCGTCGAAGCCAAGCTGGCGTCGCTGTGCGCGCAGGCTGTGGATGCCATCAAGGGTGGCGCCAACATCCTGATCATCAGTGACCGCGCCGTGAGCGCCACGCAGGTGGCCATCCCTGCGCTGCTGGCGCTGTCGGCCATCCACCAGCACCTGGTGCGTGAAGGCCTGCGCACCACCGCCGGCCTGGTGGTGGAGACCGGCACCGCGCGCGAAGTGCACCACTTCGCCGTGCTGGGCGGCTACGGCGCCGAGGCAGTACACCCCTACCTCGCCATCGTGAC
>JBCNOJ010000069.1:0-14805 GCA_039593925.1 Acidovorax sp. | reverse complement strand
CACTCACCCAGGACGGCCTTGTCATCGCTGGTGGACAGTGCGGTTTTCACCGACACCCAGCCACGGTGCAGCGCACCCGCCACCGTGCCGCCAGACGCAGGATCGCCACCCAAGCGGCGGATTTCGTGCTCCAACTCTACGGCCGCCGCTGCGCACTCGCGGGAGTGGCGTTGGAAGATCGTCTTGAGCTGGCTGGAGTCTGCATGCTCGGCGCACGATTGAAAGCCGTACTCGCCGTCGCGTGCGGATTCGAGCACGTCGTTGAGCACGTCGATGACATCGTCGTTGTCCATCACATCCAAAGGACGGTCGCTGCCCACAGCTGTGCCCGAGGCGCGCTGCCAAGCGGCACGCGTTGCGGGGCGCACGTCTGTCCATGCCAAGCCATCGGCGGCATGGCGTGCACGCCAGTCATCGGCCAAGCGAGGTTCGACGGCGTCAAAGTCGCCCTCGTAGCGGCCCACCGACGACCAGCCCAGCTCATACGCAGGACGGTATTGGTCGTAAGTGCGGCCTTGCACATAGTAGGGCTCGCGGTTGTAGCTCTCCCGCCAGTAGGCGTCTTCAGCGGTGGGGTTGACGGCTTCGGCAGCAGCCTTGCCAGCCAGGCCACCCGCGACGGCACCCGCCACGCCACCTACGGCAGCACCCACGGGGCCGCCAAATGCGCCCGCCGCCGCACCTGCAGCAGCGCCGCCCATTGCCGCGCCAACGCCAGTGCCCACAGGATGGGAACCCGGTTCGTTGGTCAAAGGGTCGCGGTTGGCATCACGGTTGGCATCATTGAAATCCGACATAGAGGTTCTCCGGTTGGTTGACAGTGACTTCATTCTTGAAGCGGTCAACAAAGCACCGGGTCGGCACAAGGAGGGCCTGCATGTAGGACGCGGGGGACATGCCGGAGACCGTGCCTCAACAGCCAACCACGGTAGCTTGGCACGTGCCACCAACAGATCCGGCAAAAGCCACAAGGAGGTGGGCAACGGCGCTCAACAGCCGAACCACTGATCCTCACCGCAGCGTTTTAGCTACTATTTTTATAGCTCCCAGCGCTTTACAGAAAAGCGCTGGGAGTCTATTTCGTTTCTAGCGCACCTATTCACGCCTCATCCGGGGCGTCGAGGCCCAGTTCCTGGATCTTGCGCGTGATGGTGTTGCGGCCAATGCCGAGGCGTTGCGCTGCTTCCATGCGGCGGCCATGGGTAGCCACCAGCGCAGTACGGATCAGGCGTGATTCAAAGCGGCGGCTGAGGGCATCCCACACTTCGGTTTGACCACCCGCAAGAAGCTTTTGCGCCTCGGTTTCCAGCGCATGTTCCCAGCTGCTGGACGAGGTGGGCACTGCAGACGAAGGCGCGGTAGAGATGTCGGCCGCAGCCTGCCAAGCCGACGCTGCTGCATCCGCCGCAGCGCCGCCGAACGGTGTGCTACTGGCTGGGGCAATGGGGTGTGCACTGCCCACGCGCTCTTGCGCCTGCTCTGGCGCCCGCTCGCCCGCAGGTAGCGGCAGCGTGAGCGCGGCGGGTGCACCTGAAGGCGACGGGGGCGCATCAACGGCGCTGGTGCCGGCACGCACCGGCGCTTGGTACACGGGCGCCTCCAGCACTTCGGGGGGCAGGTCCTGCAGAGAAATCACCTGCGCCGGGGCCATTACCGTGAGCCAGTGGCAGATGTTTTCAAGTTGGCGCACATTGCCTGGAAACGCAAACTGCTCCAGCCGGGCAAGCGCCGAGTCAGCGATACGCTTGGGCTCCACACCCAATTGCCGCGCGCTTTGCTGCAGGAAGTGGCGCGTGAGCATGGGCACGTCTTCGTGCCGCTCGCGCAGCGCTGGCAGGCGCAGGCGGATCACATTAAGGCGGTGGAACAAGTCCTCGCGGAAACCGCCTTCTTTCACGCGCTTTTCCAGGTCCTGGTGGGTGGCGGCAATCACGCGCACATGGGCCTTGACGGCCGCGTGGCCGCCCACGCGGTAAAACTGGCCGTCTGACAGCACGCGCAAAAGGCGTGTCTGCAGATCGAACGGCATGTCGCCAATTTCGTCGAGGAACAGCGTTCCGCCTTCAGCCTGCTCAAAGCGGCCGCGCCGCTGCGTCTGCGCACCGGTGAAGGCGCCGCGCTCATGGCCGAAGAGTTCGGATTCAAGCAGATCCTTGGGGATGGCTGCGGTGTTGATCGCGACGAACGGGCCATCTGCAACCGGTGAATGCTTGTGCAGGGCGCGTGCCACCAATTCCTTGCCGGAACCGGATTCGCCCGTAATCAACACGGTCACCTGGCTTTGGCTCAAGCGGCCGATGGCGCGGAACACGTCCTGCATCGCGGGGGCCTGGCCCAGCATTTCGGGAGTTTCTGATTGACGCTCTTCCGTCACTTCTTCGCGCTGGCTCTCTTCCACGGCGCGGCGAATCAACTCCACGGCTTTGGGCAGGTCGAACGGCTTGGGCAGGTATTCAAAAGCGCCGCGCTGAAAGGCCGACACGGCGCTGTCCAGATCCGAGTAGGCCGTCATGATGATCACAGGCAGGCCGGGCTGGAGTTCGCGCACTTTCTCCAGCAACTGCAGGCCCGACCCCCCGGGCATGCGGATGTCGCTCACCAGTACTTGGGGGCCTTGTCGGGCGGGGTCGCCGGCAGCGATGTCCGACAGGGCATCCAGCACTTCGCGCGGGTGGGTGAAACTGCGCGTGGGCAGGTTCTCGCGGGCCAGCGCCTTTTCCAGGACGAAGCGGATCGAGGGGTCATCGTCTACTAACCAGATCGGCTTCATATGTTTTTCTTACCTTCCCTGTGGTTGCGTGTCAGGGACCATCGTGGGCTGTCAGGGCAGGGGAATCAGGATTCGGAAATCGGTGCGACCCGGTACGCTGTCGCATTCAATCAATCCGTGGTGCCGCTGCACAAAGGTTTGTGCCAGCGTGAGCCCCAGCCCTGACCCGCCGTCCCGCCCCGATACCAGAGGGTAAAAAATCCGCTCCTTGATGGCATCGGGTACGCCCGGTCCGTTGTCGATGACATGCAATTCCAGTGCCAACCGATAGCGCTGGCGACCAAACGTTACTTGTCTGGCCACGCGGGTGCGCAGGGTGATCACGGCGTCGCCTGCGGCAACGCGGTCGGCCAGCGCCTGCGCTGCGTTCTGCACGATGTTCAGCAGCGCCTGGATGAGTTGGGCACGGTCGCCTCGGAACTCGGGAATGGACGTGTCGTAGTCGCGCAGCACCTTCAGGCCCTGCGGATACTCCACCAGAACGAGCGAGCGCACGCGCTCGCACACTTCGTGGATGTTCACATCGCCCACAAGGTGCGGATGCCGGTGCGGGGCCAGCAGCCGGTCCACCAGGCTTTGCAGCCGGTCGGCTTCGTGGATGATGACCTGGGTGTATTCGGTCAGCTCGCGGCTTTCGAGCTCCATCTCCAGCAGCTGCGCCGCACCGCGGATGCCACCCAGCGGGTTTTTGATCTCGTGGGCCAGGTTGCGGATCAGTTCCTTGTTGGCCTGGGCCTGGTCGCGCAGGCGCTCTTCACGGTCTTGGCGGGCCTGCTGCTCCAAAGGCCACAGCTCCACCAAAATCTCGCCCACCTGCTCGGCATCGGCCACGTTGACATGCACGGGCACCGGGTCCTGGTGAAGGCGTTTCAAGCTGGCCTCGTAGCGCAGCGCGGCAAAATCCTTGCCCCGCGCGCCAGCCAGTGCGGTCTGCAGCAGCGCAGGGTCGGTGAAAAAGGTCGAGAAGTCCGCCCCTTCAAGCATGCGACGCGACAGGCCCAGCGTGTTCTCCAGCGCCGCATTGGCAAACTGCACTGCGCCATCGGAACGCAGCACGGCCACCAGAGTGGACATCAGGTCCAGAGAATGAAAGCGTCCCGTATCGGTGATCGGGCCCTCAGGAGGTAGTGAGCTCACTCTGGCAGTCAGTTGGTGGTGGCGGCAGCGGGCAAGCGGGCAAGTTCGCGCTTGATGCCGGCGATGTCGCTCTCGCTGCGGGCCACACTGGCCTTGAGTTCGGCAGTACGGTCGATGTATCGCTGGGGGTTGCGCAAATCGAGGGCGTTGCGCTCAGGGGCACCGTTGTTGTATTCCCTCACGAGTTCGGCATGGCGCGACTCGGCCTTGCGCAGTTCGGATTCCAGAATAGCGCGGGCGTCCGCATCGCGCGCTTTCTGGTCATTGCTGCTCACGCGCGGAGCGCTGGGTGGCGAAGCGGCAGGCGCGGCCGCGGTGCCGCTTCCGCCACCGCCCGCTGGTGCTGCGGCCGCCGCCGTAGCAGGGCGCGTTCCCTGCACAACCGTCACATTGCCCCCTTCCACCAGCTTGCACCCACGCTCCTTGGCCTGGGTCGCATTGTTGGTGTATTCGTTGCCACAGCGGTAGATGCGGTCTTGCGCCCAAGTGGCTGGGGCCGTTGCGGCAATGAGTATCAGGGTGATGAGCGTCTTGTTCATTCGGTTTCCTCGCACAGCCTGCCAGGCAGGTTTCGGGGGAAGTATCCCCCAATCGCCACACATCGCCAACGACACACTGGCACGCGGCAGCGGGGCTTTGCGTAGGGACTCGGCCCGTCACCTTTGGTTCCAGCCGGCGTGCTGCGCACAGCACCGCCATGAAAAAAGGCGGCTCGCGCCGCCTTTTGCTTGTGCAACCACCTGATGGCAGGCGATTACAGCGAGTAGTACATGTCGAATTCAACAGGGTGAGGGGCCATGCGGAAGCGCGTGACTTCGCCCATCTTGAGTTCGATGTAAGCGTCGAGCATGGAGTCGGTGAACACGCCACCCTTGGTCAGGAAGCTGCGGTCCTGGTCCAGATACTCCAGCGCTTGATCAAGGCTGTGGCACACGGTCGGCACCAGCTTGTCTTCTTCGGGCGGCAGGTGGTACAGGTCCTTCGTTGCGGCTTCGCCGGGATGGATCTTGTTTTCCACGCCGTCCAGACCGGCCATCATCAGGGCCGAGAAGGCCAGGTAAGGGTTGGCCGATGGATCGGGGAAGCGTGCTTCGATGCGGCGACCCTTGGGGTTGGCGACGTAAGGAATGCGGATCGAGGCCGAGCGGTTGCGGGCCGAGTAGGCCAGCTTCACAGGGGCTTCGAAGCCAGGCACCAGGCGCTTGTAGCTGTTAGTGCCAGGGTTGGTGATGGCGTTCAGGGCGCGGGCGTGCTTGATGATGCCGCCGATGTAATACAGAGCGAAATCGCTCAGGCCCGCGTAGCCGTCACCGGCGAACAGGTTCTTGCCGTCTTTCCAGATGGACTGGTGCACGTGCATGCCGGAGCCGTTGTCGCCAGCGTAGGGCTTGGGCATGAAAGTAGCCGTCTTGCCGTAAGCGTTGGCCACGTTCCAGACCACGTACTTCAGGACCTGCGTCCAATCGGCGCGCTCGACCAGCGTGCTGAACTTGGTGCCGATTTCGTTTTGGCCAGCGCCCGCCACTTCGTGGTGGAACACTTCGACGGGGATGCCCAGGGATTCGAGGATCAGGGACATTTCAGCGCGCATGTCTTGCGTGCTGTCGACGGGAGGCACAGGGAAGTAGCCGCCCTTGACGGTGGGACGGTGGCCACGGTTGCCGCCTTCGAGCTTGGCGCCCGAGTTCCATGGCGCTTCGTATTCTTCGATTTCGCTGAACACGCGGCCGGGTTCGTTGCTCCAGCGCACGCCGTCGAAGATGAAGAATTCTGGCTCAGGACCGAAGTAGGCAGTGTCACCCAAGCCGGAGGCCTTCAGATAGGCTTCAGCGCGCTTGGCGATGGAGCGGGGGTCACGGTCGTAGGCCTTGCCATCGCCGGGTTCGATCACGTCGCACTGCAGGAACAGTGTGGTCTCTTCAAAGAAGGGGTCGATGTTGGCCGTGTTGGGGTCGGGCATGAGCTGCATGTCCGAAGCTTCAATGCCCTTCCAGCCGGCCACGGAGGAGCCGTCGAATGCGTGGCCAGACGCGAACTTGTCTTCGTCGAAGTGGGACACGGGCACAGTAACGTGCTGCTCCTTGCCACGGGTATCTGTAAAACGGAAGTCAACGAACTTGACTTCGTTTTCCTTCACCATCTTCATTACGTCTGCAACGGTCTTGGCCATCAGGTTCTCCTGGGTAAAGCGCTTGTTGAAAAAAAGAATTTGCCGATTGAAAAGCAGTTTGCGTGCCAGCCAAGTGCAGGCGCCGCACTATGTAGGAGCACTAGGCGCTGCGTATCTCTCGCACGCACAGCGAAAAGCACCAAAACAGTGCAACTCGAAGTCCGACTTTGAGCATCAAAGGTTTCGCACCAATTCGGGGCCGATAATTGCACCAAAATCGTGCAATCCCGATTTCAGGTCTCGCCATGCCGCCGGAACCGCTTCCGCAGGCCCTTTGACACCCAGTTCGATATGCCGCCCGTATTGTGGATGATCCACACTGGGCAAACTGAACACCCGCACCTCGGGATGCAGTTTTTCGATGCGCTCCATGAGCGGCGTGAGCGCCGCCTCCATCGCCCCGTACAACACCACCGACTGCTCGGTCTGAGGCTTGAGATTGAAATGCGCGGCGTAATGGTGGTCAAGCACCCATTCGATCATGGGCCACGCCATCACAGGAAAACCCGGAACGAAGTGCACCGCGCCACCGCCCGGCCCGCCGCAGCTGAAGCCCGGAATCTTGTTGTAGGGGTTGGGAATGATGCGCGCGCCCATCGGAAACATACCCATGTTGAGCCGATGCACGTTGTCGGCCCTGTCCGGCTCGTAGGGCACGCCCTGCTCGCGCGCAACGTCCTGCATGCGTTCCCGGATCAAGGCTTCTGCTTCTGGGTGCAGAGCAAGGTCGACACCCAAGGCACGCGCGGCACACTGGCGTGTGTGGTCGTCTGGCGTAGCGCCAATGCCTCCGCAAGAAAACACCACGTCGGCCGATGCAAAGGCGCGCTGCAACGTCGCGGTGATGCGGTCCGGCTGGTCCCCCACATAGTCGGCGTACGCCAGCGCCAGCCCGCGGGCAGCGAGAAGCTCGATGGCCTTGGGCATGTGTTTGTCGGCACGCTTGCCCGAGAGGATTTCGTCACCGACGATAATGAGGCCGAATTGAGGGGTCATGGTTGGGATGCTTCGCGGGAGGGATCGGGCGTCGGTAAAACGGGAGGCGTGGAGTACGGCGGGACGTCTTTGGCCGCAGTGGCCGATCCTCCGACCTCGTGCTCGGCAGGCTGCGCCACAGGAATTGGTTCCGGCACAGCAGGCGCCCCGCGCTCAGCGCGCAGGCGCTGCAGCGCTGCCAGGCAGTAGTGTGAGAACCACAGCGACGAAAACGCAAAGACGAGCGTGTAAATCCAGATGGCCAGAGGAATCAGCACAAAAAATGCTGCGGCAAATACCACGCCCGACGCCCAGACAATGCTGGGCGCTGCCCCCAGATACCCTGTGAGAATGCCAATGCCCAGCAAACTGCTGCGGTGGCGACGAAACAGCTCTTGGCGTTCGTCCTTGCTGGCATGGTCGGCCAGCGCGTCAAACACCATGACCCGGTAAGTGAGCCACCCCCAGATCAGCGGCGGCAAGATCAGCACCAGCGGCGGCACCAGCCAGAGCGGGATGGAAACCACCAGCGCCACCAGCGCCAATAACGTGGAACTGAGCGACCACGCCACACTGGCGATGAACGAACCACCCTTTTTGCGTTCCAGCGCAGGAAAACGCCGGTTGGCAACCAGCGCCACCAACGCAGGCGTCATCAAGACAGCCACAACCAAGAGCGATAGCACGACCAGCACCGGCGTCACGGCGAGCACCACCATCAGCGGGGCCATGACTGCGGTGACGTCACCCAGCCCCCAACTCTCCAGCCAACCCCAAAAGCTGACCAGCAAGGACGATGCATCGAGCAGGGAACGCATGCCCTGAACCGCAGCATCCCAGTAGAAGTAACCCAGTGCCAATCCGCCTGCCGCCATGAGAAGCAGGGGGAGCAGCGATAACAGGATTACGCGCGGGCGCATGCAGTAGGCGGCCGCGCGCCAGAAGGAATCAAGCAATAGTCCCATAGGAGGCAAGCATACAACCAGGGTGGGCGGCAACAGCGCCTAGAAGGCCTCTCTACAACGGGTTGTTGAAGAGCTAGCCGCCACCGAAGCGCCGGGCTGTCTGGAGCAACTCAAGCCTTGCCCAAAAGTCGGAGCACGCCACGCCACTGCTGCGACCAAAAACCGCGTCCGTAGTCACGCACCAGACCGTCAGGCCCAGGCTCGACCTGATCGCGGATTCCAGTGGGGTCATAGCGTTTCTCAAAATTGGCCGTTCGCATCAACATATCCCACCAAGGCAGAAGAACACCGAAGTTGTGCCCTCCCAGAACCACCCGCTGCTGTTGCCTAGATAATCCGTCAGCGGGCGCGCCAGCGACTGGCAGAAGGGTTTCGTGCCCTAGGCCAATACTATGGTGCAGCCGGTGAAACCTTGGGCTCACCCACAGCCGCTCGCCCCAGCGCCCGAACCACAAACGCACGTTGGCATGCTGGAAGCTTTCGCTCAGCTGTGTGATCGCCACGATCGCAATGAACTGCCCTGGCGCCACCCCGATCAACTGGGCCACGACGACCAAAATAGTGTCGCGCAGCAGATCATCCAGGAGATGGTTGCGGTTGTCGCTCCACATCGTCATCTGGCGCTGAGCATGGTGCAGCGAGTGCAGGCGCCACCACCACTCAAACTGGTGCTGCCCACGGTGAATCCAGTAATCCACAAAATCGAAGATAACCAGATAGATCAACAGGCTGATCCAAGGGATGTCGGTCACGCCGGGCCAGAGCCCATCCAGTTGGAAGGTGCTGATGCCGGCCACCCGCAAAGCCCCAAAAAAATCATCTGCCAACGGGTCTACCGCGAAGAAAAGGCCCAGGCGAAACAAACCCAGCCGATGGATCAACGTATAGAGGATGTCCGTGCGGATCGTTGCACGGTCTGTGACCTGTTCAACGGGCCAGAGGCGCTGCAGCGGGCCTATGACGGCAATGATCACAATAAGCTGGAGCACACCCACCAGAAGCCAGCCAGCGGCCGAATAGCCCGTCTCCAGCAGGTTGCCTAATCCCATGTGAAACATCACCGGCTGAAGCACGCCTTCAAACAGCTGCTGCTGCAGCCCGTCAAACCAGCTACCTAGCAAGCCCATGGCTCACTCCCTTTTGTGTCTGCATGTACCCAAGCGCGCCGCCTGCCCGCCTCGCCAGATGGAGAACTGCGCACATTGACATTGAGGGAACCGCGCTACGGTCAACGCGCGCGCTGTGGCGCCGTCATGGAAGGATACGCGGGGTGCTCGCGAAGGGTTTTGAAGCAAAACCCCCGTGACTTCAGCCCGTTGATCAAAGGCTCCAACACCACGGGCGCCCATGCATCCTTGCGTGACCAGATTCCCAGATGGGCGAGGAGGATGTCTCCGTCCCGTATGTCACGCAGCGCCTTGCGCAAAAGCTCCGCATTGCTGAAACGTTCACTGGGTAGTTCATCACCGAGAAAACCTGCCGGAGACCAACCCACATGGGCATATCCACAGGCTCGGGCGCTGGCCAGCAACTGCGGCGATGTTTTTCCCCCAGGTGCCCGAAAGAGTGGCAGCGGTGCTTTGCCGGTCACCTGATTTAACCGCTCGGCTGCCCTGCCAAGTTCCTGACAATACTGGGCCGCAGACAGCTCGAAGTCTTGTCCTTCACGCGGCCCCGCCGAAGGTCGCACACGGAATGCAGGTGACTGCGGCGTGCCCACATCAGCCCGCCAGTAAGTGTGGTTCCAGGTGTGCGAGGCAAACTCATGCCCCTCTGCCGCTCTGGCGCGCCACCACGGCGCCCAATGCTCGCCCAAGCTGCCGTCGCCTTCTTTCGTCCGTTCGTTTGCGGCGAAAAAAGTGACCCTGACCTGCTGTCGCCGAAGGACATCCGCAACGAGCGGTGCGATCTCCATGTGCCCTGTGTCAAAGGTGAGGTACACAGAGTTTTTGCAGTCATTTTCGGCTCTAGCACTTGATGCATAAGCGCAAGCCGCTACTATAAAAATAGCAAAATACTGTGCATTGAGGCGAGCTGCGTCGTGCCGCTCTTTTGGCCACTGGTGCCGCTTACACAATGCAGGCCGCTCCATGATTGCGTTTACCGAGGGGCATGCTGCAGCGTCCAGACACCATGGGGCGACTTGCCCACGGTGACTTGTCGCACCACTTTTTTGGCCTGCGTATCCACCACCGACAGTTTTCGCGCCCAGCGTGAGCTGACGTAGATAAACCGGCCGTCCGCGGAAACCTCCATGCAGTCCGGGCCACCCGGCACAGGGTAAGACTCCACGACCTGGTTCGTGACCATGTCGATCTTGCTGACAGTGTTGGCTACCCGGTTGCTCACATACAAATGACGACCATCGCCTGCGCCACGAAAGGCATGGGCACCATTGCCTGTCTTGATCCTCTGAACGCTGGCCGGTGCGCGACCAGAGACATCAAACACCTCCACGCTGTCGCTGCCGGTCAAGCCGACAAAAACGCGCTTGTCGTCTGGCGAGCCGTACACATCGGCAGGCATGGCGCCTGTCTTGACCCGCCACTTGATGGCCTGCGTGGCAATGTCAATGGCAACCAGTTCGTCGCTGTCTTGCATGGTGGCGTACACGGTGGTGCTTCGGCTGTCGATCCACAGATGGCTCGGAGTGCGCGAAGTAGCTACGCGTTGCACCAGCGTGAGATCCTTGCCGTCCCAGCGGTAGAAGTCCACATGGTTAAGCCGGTTGGCCGCTGTGATGAACCACTTCATGTCCGGCGAAAACCGCAGATGGTAAGGGTCCACGATGCCCCGGACTGTCCGCTGCACTTGCGCAGTGCGGGGGTCGACAAACGTCAGGGTGTCACCGAGCGCATTGGCCACGATGATCGACTTCTCATCGGGCGTCATATAAAGGTGGTGCGGCTCCTTGCCCGTGGGTATGCGAGCGGTTTCCGTCCATGTCGCGGGGTCGATAACGCTGACGTTTGCCTCCAGCGAGTTCAACACAAACAGGGGCGGAACGGTTGCAAAGGCTCCCCCGCAAAAAGCCCAAAGTCCTCCCAGGAGAACACCCAAACGCACGATCGAAAAAATCTTCACAGAACAACTTTCGGTTGAGCCTGCGAGTTTATCTGTGCCCGCGACGGCTCAGACAGGCTCAATACGTAACATCCTTGACCCAAGCACAAAGTGATGCCGATTAAGAGTTGCAACGGAGTTCGGTGTTTGTCATGGATTGAATCGCCCCGGGATTCGCGGAGGCTGTTTGGTTTAAGTCAGGCCGTCACCGTGACGGCCTGATTGGCGAGTTGCCGGTAGTAGTTTGCCTCAGCCTCTGCCGGTGGTATGTAGCCGATGGGCTTGAGCAGGCGATGGTGGTTGAACCAGGACACCCATTCCAGGGTCGCGAACTCCACCGCCTCCTTGGTCTTCCATGGCGCTCGACGATGAATCAACTCGGCCTTGTACAGCCCGTTGATGGTCTCGGCCAAAGCGTTGACGCTCCTATGTCAAGCGGAGCCGCCTGAGTCCGCCAGGTCAGCGAGGATCAATGGGTACAGCTCGCGGACGATGTAACGTTTGAGGCAGCGATGAATCTCTTTCTTCGACAGACCGTCGCCAGTGCGCTTGACGACGTATTCGCGGGTGCGCGCCTCACTTCGCATCCGAACCATGGCAATTGTCCAGAGGGCATTGTTGGCCTGCCGCTGGCCCCCGCGATTGAGTCGATGTCTGCTTGTCTTGCCTGAAGACGCTTCCAGTGGGCTGACGCCGCAGAGCGCCGCGAGAGCAGCTTCGTTGCGCAATCGAGTCGGGTTGTCGCCGGCTGTGATTAGGAGCGTCGCCGCGGTCTGAGGTCCGACGCCGAAGCATGCGAGAAGTCGAGGGGACGCCAGCTTCGTCAAGCGCATGAGCTGCTTGTCGAGTTCGCGGAGTTCATCGTGCAATGCATTCCAACGTCTCGCCAGCAGCCTCAATGTCGTCTTCAGGCTGTCGATGACTGGGTTCACATCAGCATCGTCCGCAAGAGCGGCACAGGCTGCGACGCAGTGTTCTGGTTTGACCTTGAGGAGAGCATCTCGAATGACCGACGGCGCGCTGACCAGGAGGGCTCGAAGTTGGTTGACAGCCTGGGTCTTGGCCTTGACGGCGCTGCGGCGAGCAACACTCAGCGTACGCAGGGCCTCGGCCATCCCGCTTTTAGCCTTCGGAACGCCAGCAGCATCGTTAGCCAGAACAGCGCGCGCGGCGCTCTCGGCATCGGTTGGGTCGCTCTTACCGCGATTGCGTCGTCGCGAACGGTTCGGCCGGTTGATCTCGAGAATCACAACCCCGTTCTCTTCAAGGAAGCGCGTCAGGCCGGCACCGTATGAGCTGGTGCCTTCAACCCCAGCCTTGCCAAGTTTGCCAAAGCTTCGGGCCCACGTCAGTAGCCTCTGGTACCCGGCAGTGTTCGTCTCAATCGACAGAACCCCCTTCATGCGGCCAACTACATCGATGACAACACCGACATGAACGTCGAGATGCGTATCAACACCGAGAACCACCTCTAATTGATCCATTTGTATGTCCTCCTCATTGAAGAAGGCATCGCCAACCTCAATAGCCGGACAGGACACTCAGGGTGCAGGACAAGGCTCCTATTAGGTCACATGCATTGAGCCCGACGGTGCTCGGGGAACGACCGAAATGATCGACAGGTCAACGCGAAGGCATCGAGGCCAGTCGTAGCTCGGGTCAGACCAAATCGGCGTTCGATGAGAATTCTGGACTGAGTGTCATAGCTGTCCCCCCTTGCTGCCGACTGACGGTTCGATGCCGGCCTCGGCCAGCCGCTCGGTGTAGCGGATGCTGACGTATTGCGAGCCCCTGTCGGAGTGGCAGACCAGGCTGCCATCGCGCTCGGGTTGCCGGGCGTACAGGGCCTGCTCCAGCGCATCGAGCACGAGGTCCGTTCGCATCGAACTGCTCACGCGCCAGCCCACGACGCGCCGGGCGAACACGTCGATGACGAAGGCCATGTACAACCAGCCCTGCCAGGTGGGGACGTAGGTGAAGTCGCTGACCCACAGCTGGTTCGGCCGCTCGGCACGGAACTGCCGATTGACCCGGTCCAGCGGGCACGGGGCCTTGGCATCACCGATGGTGGTGCGCACGACCTTGCCGCGCATCACGCCGCGCAGCCCCATGCCTCGCATCAGCCGCTCGACCGTGCAGCGGGCCACGACAACGCCTTCGCGCGCCAGTTGCCGCCACACTTTGTCGGCACCGTAGACCTGCATGTTGGCCTGCCAGACGCGCTGAATCTGCGGCATCAGCAGCTCGTCGCGTTTGGCACGGGCGCAGCGTCTGCTGGGTTCGCGCAGCAGCGCGGCATGGCGCCGATAGGCCGACGGGGCAACCTGCAACACCTTGCAGAGCGGCTCGACCCCGAAGGTATCGCGATGCTTGTCGATGAAGTCCTTCAGGACTTGAGTCGGCGGTCGAGCTCCGCCTGGGCGAAAAACGCGCTGGCCAGCTTCAATATCTCGTTGGCTCGGCGCAATTCTTTGACCTCGCGCTCCAGCTCCTTGACCCGCTGGGCTTCGGCTGTGGTGACGCCTTCTCGCGTGCCTGCATCAACTTCGGCACGCTTGACCCACTCGTTCAGGGTCTGCGGCACGCAGCCAATCTTGAGGGCAATGGATTCGATGGCAGCCCACAGGGATGGGTACTCCCCGCGCTGCTCCTGCACCATCCTCACCGCGCGCTCACGCACCTCAGGCGAGAACTTGGTCGTCTTCTTCATAGCTCAATCCTCTCAGAGTGTTGAGCCTCCTCAAAAACCGGGGCGATTCAGATTGCCTTTTGAGGCCTTGCCAATGCCGATAGATCGTGCCTCACCTCAGCTGTTTAGCATTCAATCAAGCCGAATGTGAGAGCAAACTGAGCTCCGCTTCACTCAGCCACTTCCAACCGCCGAGAGGCAGATCGTCGGGCAGCTCATACCCGCCAATGCGCGAGCGGTGTAAACCTTCCACGCGATTCCCCACTGCCGCGATCATGCGTTTGACTTGGTGGTACTTTCCCTCAGTCAGGGTCAGATCCAGCCTGTGGCTACCACACACTTCACACGCAGCAGCACGAACCGGTTTCGGATCATCATCCAGGACGACGCCCTCCAACAAGCGTGAGACCTGAGACGCGTCTACTGGATGCTTCGTAGTGACTTGATAGACCTTGGGAACATGTTTCTTGGGAGAGCTGAGTCGGTGGATGAACTGACCGTCATCGCTCAACAACAGCATTCCAGTGGTGTCTTGATCGAGTCGCCCCACAGCTTGCACACCTTGCACAGCACTTTTGGTGGGCCTTTGTCGCAGCGGTGGGGGGAGCAAAGTGTAGATGCTGGGATAGGTAGAAGGCTTTTGTGAGCACTCTGTACCGGCGGGCTTGTTCAACAGCACATACGCTTTGGCGTGGCATTCCCACTCCACGCCCTGGACTTTCAGCAACAGTCCAGAAATCTCGAACTCAGCGGAAGCGTCGCTGCACGAATCAAAATCTGCTCCACCGTCTGGTGTGCGCACAGCCACCCAACCCTGTTGTATCAGGCCTGAACAAACCCTGCGAGTACCAAACCCCTGGGAATACAAAATGTCTTGCAACTGCATCGCAGAAATCTTCTCGCTCAATATCTTTGGCATTCAGCTTAGTTCAATGCCCCCCAAAGCAAAAAACCCCAGTCTTTTTGAGACTGGGGTTTTCTGGGCTGTAAGAGCCTGACGATGACCTACTTTCACACGGGAACCCGCACTATCATC
>JBCNOJ010000068.1:0-14973 GCA_039593925.1 Acidovorax sp. | reverse complement strand
GACCCATCACACAACGGCGCCGTGCTGTTCGGCCTGCCCGCCAACCCCGTGGCGCGGATGGTGACCTTCCTGGCCTTTGTGCGCCCCGCCCTGCTGCGCATGATGGGCAGCACCCACACCGCACCACCCCTGCTGCGCGCCACCAGCACCGAAGCGATGCGCAAGAAGCCCGGCCGCACCGAATACCAGCGCGGTCTGGTCACCACCGCTGCCGACGGCACGCTGCAGGTGCGCACCACCGGCAACCAGGGCTCCGGCGTGCTCAGCTCCATGGTGCAGGCCAACGGGCTCATCGTGCTGCATCACGGACAAGGCAGTGTGGGCGTGGGCGATGCGGTGGACGTGATGGTGTTTGACGGAGTCATCTGACACCCCCATGCGTCCAAGCCCGGCGCCCGACAGGTGGTGCTTGGCTAACCTGAAGTTTTGTGAGATGTGATTGCCATGACCTACACTGCCCAACACTTGGCCCAGCCCCCCACCCGCGACGAAGTGGATCAGACCACCGGCGCCACCGTCGTCGAGTTCGGCACCCCCTGGTGCGGGCACTGCCAGCGCGCCCAGCCGCTGATCGAAGCTGCGCTGAAAGGCCGCCCCGAGATCGCCCACATCAAAGTCGAAGATGGCCCCGGTCAGCGCTTGGGTCGCAGCTTTGGCGTCAAGCTCTGGCCAACGCTGGTGTTCTTGAAAGATGGCAAAGAAGTGGCGCGGCTGGTGCGGCCACAGGGCATTCAGGAAGTGCAGGACGCGGTGCAGGCTATTGCGGGGTGAATCGCACGGATTCGAGCCGCGATCTCGCCACCGAACTTTAGATTTTGTGAGCGGCGAGTGCTTCAATCTGCATGCGGACCAAAAGATTCAAAAACGACTTTGCCGGCGTACCACGCCGCACGCACCTGAACACGCGCCTGTGAAATGGAGCGATCACCAGCGCTTTATTGCAAAGCCCGGCCACAAACCCACACATGCCAGTACCCCCACACCTTCTTCCATTCTGGAACGAGTTTCTGCTCGCTACAGGAACAGCCGACCATGGCTGCTATTACGACGTCTGCATCTTTGGAGACAGCGAGAAGCTTGCTGATGAGCTGGCCGATCTGGTGATGCGTGGCATCAAGCGTGCAACCGCCGGCTCGCTATGGTCGTATGAGGATCAGGGGGTAAGAATCCCAAGACCGGGAGACCTCAGCATAGTCACAACCTGGTCAGGCCAGCCGCTGTGCATCATTGAGACGCAAGACGTCGATATCGTGCCCTACAACCAAGTCACGGCAGAGTTTGCGGCCATTGAAGGTGAAGGCGATGGATCTCTCGCCTACTGGCTTGAGGCCCATCGACGGTACTTTGAGCGTGAGTGCGCCAGAGCCGGGCGACAGTTTGATGAAACGATGTTGCTCGCCTGTGAAAAATTCAAAGTCATCTACCAACATCGCTCTGGTACGTCTTAACCCGTCGCTCCATCACGCGCATCCTTCGACAAGCCGCTTTCCGCAGCTATTCAGCGTATTCACTCGCACAGCCCGCCAGTGGTCCCCCGCAACCGCGCCAGGCGTTCAAACTCGAGAGCCCGGTCGAGCCTTTCCTAATGGCCTTTCTCTCTGACTACTTGGCCACGTAATCATGGCCATGCGGGTGCAACGGATGCGCAGGTTGATCCACCGCCACCGCCGTGTTCGCCCCCGGCACCGCCTTGCGCGCGAACAACGTGTACATGGTGGGCACCACAAAGATGGTGAGCAAGGTGCCCAGCGACATGCCACCCACGATCACCCAGCCAATCTGCATGCGTGTCTCGGCACCGGCACCGCTGGCCAGCGCGAGGGGAATCGCGCCCAGCACCATGGCGCCGGTGGTCATCAGGATGGGGCGCAGGCGTTGCTCGGAGGCCTTGACCAGCGCATCGACCATCTCCATGCCCTGCTCGCGCAACTGGTTGGTGAATTCCACGATCAAGATACCGTGCTTGGTAATCAAGCCGACCAGCGTAATGAGCCCGATCTGTGAATACACGTTGAGCGAGCCGCCGCTCCACTTGAGCGCCAGCAGCGCGCCGATCATCGACAGCGGCACTGACAGCATGATGACCAGCGGGTCCACAAAGCTCTCGAACTGCGCGGCGAGCACCAGGAAGATGAACACCAGCGCCAGCACAAACACGATGCCCAAAGCGCCCTGCGAGCTCTTGAACTCGCGCGAGGTGCCGTTGAGGTCGGTGGTGTAACCGGGCTTGAGCACCTTGGCCGCCGTGGTGTCCATGAAGCTGAGTGCCTCGCCCAGCGAGTAGTCGGACGAGAGGTTGGCCGTGATGGTGGCCGAGCGGCGCTGGCCGAAGTGGTTCAGCTCGCGCGGGCTGACGCTTTCGCGCACGTTGACGAGGCTGGACAGCGGAATCATCGCGTCGTTGCGGCCGCGCACGTAGATGGTGTCGATATTCTCGGGGGTGGTGCGGCCGCGCGCCTCGGTCTGCACGATCACGTCATACTGCTCTGCATCTCGCTTGTAACGCGTCACGGTGCGGCCGCCCAGCATGGTCTCGATGGCCTTGGCCACCACGTCCACGCTCACGCCCAGGTCGGCGGCGCGCTCGCGGTTCACCTCGATGCGCAGCTCGGGCTTGTTCAGCCGCAGGTCCACATCCGGGCCCACGATGCCAGGGTTCTGTGCGATCTCGGCCATGAAGGCGTTCACCACGCCGTTGAGGTTTTCATAAGTGTCCGAGGTCTGGATCACATAGGTGAGCGGGCGCGAGCGAAAGCCTTGGCCCAGCGATGGCGGGGTGATCAAAAACGCGTTCACCCCAGGCAGGCTCGATACCTTGGGCTGCAGTTCGCGCGCGAGGTTCAGCGTGGTGCGGTCGCGCTTTTCCCAGTCCACCGTGCGGTAGATGACGCTGCCCTGCGCCACCGTGGGGTTGCCGATGTTGGCAAAGATCCGGTCGAACTCGCCATAGCCACGGCCCACCTTTTCCAACTCCAGCGCATAGCGGTTGGTGTAGTCCAGCGTGGCGCCGTCGGGCGCCGTGACGTTGACCAGAATGGTGCCACGGTCTTCCAGCGGTGAAAGCTCCTGGCGCATGCTGGGGTAAACCACTGCCAGCGCAATGCCGCTGGCTGCCATCACGGCCAGCACCAGCCAGCGTGCCTGGAAAATGGTGCCGCGCCAGCCGCCGGGCCGGGTGGCGCCATCCGCCCCACGGCGGCCCCAGCGGGCCGTGACCACCCAGCGCAGCAGGCGACCGTAGGCACTGGACAGCGCCGTAAGCCAGCGCTCCATCGAACGGTCGAACCAGTTGGGCTTGGGGTTGTGGCGCAGCAGCAGCGAACACATCATGGGCGACAGCGTGAGCGCCACGAAGCCAGACACCAGCACCGCCCCCGCCAGCGCGAGAGCAAACTCCACAAACAGCCGCCCCGTGCGCCCGGGGGTGAAAGCCAGCGGCGCATACACGGCCACCAGGGTCAGCGTCATGGCCACGATGGCAAAGCCGATCTCCCGGGCACCCTTGATGGCAGCCGAGAAGGGGTCCAGCCCCTCTTCGATGTGGCGGTAGATGTTCTCCAGCATCACGATGGCGTCGTCCACCACCAGGCCAATGGCCAGCACCAGCGCCAGCAGAGTGAGCGTGTTGATCGAAAAGCCGGCCAGCGACATCAGCGCAAAGCTGCCCACCAGACTCACCGGGATGGTGACAATGGGGATGATGGACGCGCGGAACGTGCGCAGGAACACAAAGATCACCAGCGCCACCAGCACCACCGCCTCGGCAATGGTGGTGTACACGCTCTTGATGGAACGGTCGATGAACAGCGAGTTGTCGTTGGCGATGTCGATGCCGATGTCGGGCGGCAGGTCGGACTGCAGCGTGGGCAGCATCTCGCGCACGCCCTTGGACAGCTCCAGCGGGTTCGCCGTGGCCTGGCGGATTACGCCCACCGAGATCGCCTCACGCCCGTTCAGGCGCACGCGGCTGCGGTCGCTTGCGGCGCCTTCTTCCACCCGCGCCACATCGCGGATGCGCACGGGGAACCCGTTCACCGTGCGGATCACCACGTTGGAGAACTGTGCGGGCGTGGCCAGGTCAGTTTGCGAGGTGACGCTGAATTCGCGCTGCTGCGATTCGATGCGACCTGCGGGCAACTCCAGGTTGTTGCGCCGGATGGCGTCTTCCACATCCTGCGTGGTCAGGCGGTAGCCAGCCATGCGCTCCGGGTCCAGCCACACGCGCATGGCGTACTTGCGCTCGCCATAGATGGGCACGTCGGCCACACCAGTCACCGTCTGCAGCCGCGGCCGGACGATGCGGTTCACCAGGTCGTTGATTTCGAGCGGGCTGCGGGTCTCGCTGCTGAAGGCCAACCACATCACGGGCGATGCGTCGGCCTCGACCTTGGCGATCACCGGTTCGTCCACGGCATCTGGCAAGCGGTTGCGTACGCGGGCCGTGCGGTCGCGCACCTCGGCGGCAGCGTTGTCGGCGTCTTTTTCCAGCCGAAAACGCACGCTGATCTGGCTTTGCTCCGCCCGGCTGATGGAGGTGATGACATCCACTGCGTCGATGCCGGCAATCGAGTCTTCAAGCGGCTTGGTCACCTGCGACTCGATCACCTCGGACGAGGCGCCTGCGTAGCGCACGCTCACGGTGACCACAGGCTCATCGATTTTCGGGTATTCGCGCACTGTCAGGCGCGTAAAGCTCACCGCGCCGATGAGCAGCACCAGCAGCGACAACACCGTGGCAAACACCGGACGGCGGATGGAGATTTCAGCGAGTTGCATGGCAGCTCCGGAGTGTCAGCAGGCAAATGGGCAGTACACCGGGCCGTCATGCTGGCGAGCGGGCAGGCGGTTGCGCAGCGGGGGTGTGGGGCGCCGGTGCCCCCGTTGCCGCACGGCTGGCTGCGGCCAGTGCCTGCTGGCAAGGGTTGGCGCCCGGCAAGGGCTCCACCAGCGTGGTGGCTGCCAAGCGCCCACCGCCAGCCGCTGGCACAGCAGCGGAGGCAACTGCGGGAGCTGCGGCGGGCGGCGCAAGCGGTGGAGCACCGTTGGCCGCCCCAGCAGCAGCAGCAGCAGCAGCAGCAGCACCATCGCCCCCAGCGGCGCCAGAGGCCCCACGTGCAGAGGGGCGCGCACCGTTGCTGCCATCAGCGTTGCCGCTACCTGCCATTTCGACCACGCGCACCGCAGTGCCGTCGCGCTGAACGCGCTGTTGCCCGGCAGACACCACCTTGTCCCCCAGGCCCAGGCCCTGCACCACCTCCACGAAACCCGGCATGCGCGCACCCAGGGTGACTGGCGTGCGTTGGGTGATCCGCGAGCCCGGCTCGTTGCCCTCCACGATCTTCAGCACGTAGGGCTTGGTGCCATCGGGCACGACGGCTTCTTCTGGGATCACATTGGCGTTGCTGCGCTCTGCGAACACGGTGGTCACGCGCGCAAACATGCCAGGGCGCAGTTGCATGCGTCGGTTGTCGATGCAACCACGCACAGCGACCGAACGCCCGTCCGCGTCGATCTGGGGATTGATGGCCTGCACCACAGCGGCGTAGCGCATGCCGGGCAGAGCATCGAAGGTCACTTGCGCCGTCTGGCCGGTGCGCACCTTGCCCTGTAGGCGTTCGGGCAGACGGAAGTCCACGTACACGGCATCCAGGTCTTCCACATTGACGATATCCGCCCCGTCTTTCAGGTAGTCGCCCACGTTCACGCCGCGAATACCCGCAATGCCATCAAACGGCGCCACGATCTTGAGACGCGATGCCGTGGCCTGGGCCAGGGCCAGCTTGGCCTGCGCCACTTCGAGATTGGCCGCGCTCTCGTCCACCGAGCGCTGGCTGATGAAGCCCTGCGCCACCAGTTCCTGATTGCGCTTGTGATTGGCCTGGGCAATAGAGAGTTCGGCCTGGCTCTGCTGCACCTGGGCGCGGGGCAACTGGTCGTCAAACTGCACCAGCATCTGGCCGCGCCGCACGCGCTCGCCATCGCGGAAGTTGAGCTGCGTGATGCGCCCGCTCACCTCGGGGCGCATCACAACACTTTGGCGCGATCGCAAACTGCCCACCGATTCAGCATCGTCACGCAACGCCATCTGGCGGACTGCGACCGCCTCCACCGCCACAACACGGCCCGCGCCACCCGGTGCACCACCTGCGCCACCACGCGCCCCGCCTGCGCCTGAGCCCGCCGCGGCAACCTGGCTGGATTCGGCACGGGGGGGCTGAGCAGGTTTCTGAAACCACCAAGCAGCAGCGGACGCGGCGGCAATGCCGATGACTGTGAAAACGAGGGTGCTGCTCTTGGACGCCATGGATCAATCCAACCCGGTGGGTAACAAAGGTCAATCGGACAATGTATCAGTACGTATCTTCCACCGCTTTCAACCTCTGCGGCACCCCGGGGTGATCCCAATGGGATTTACGCAGGCTTTACATGAGATGCACAAAAAAAGGCTCCCGCGGGAGCCTTCGACCGTTTTTGGTGCCCTGCGCACCGGGAACAAAGCGGCTATCTGCGGCCCAGCGCTTGGTCGACGCCCCTGTTGGCAAGGCTGTCTGCGCGCTCGTTGCCAGGGTCGCCCGAGTGGCCTTTGACCCAGCGCCATTCAATGCGATGGCCGCCCGTGCTCACCAGCGCATCCAGCCGTTGCCAAAGCTCCACATTTTTCACCGGCTGCTTGGAGGCCGTGCGCCAGCCTTTGGCTTTCCAGCCGTGAATCCATTCCGTGATGCCCTTGCGCACGTACTCGCTGTCCAGATACAGCGTGACGGCACAGGGCCGCTTGAGAGCCGCCAGAGCCTCGATCACGGCCATCAGTTCCATGCGGTTGTTGGTGGTGCCCAGTTCGCCACCAAAAAGCTCTTTCTCGGTGGCACCGGAGCGCAGCAACACGCCCCAGCCACCTGGGCCCGGGTTGCCCTTGCAGGCGCCGTCTGTGTAAATCTCAACCTGATTCAATCTATGTTCCTGTCTGTCGGATCTGTATAAAGTCTTTGGGCCGAAGGCGCTGCAACGGCGGTGCCAGCACGGTTCGCCATGGGCACCGTGGCCGCGGCACGCTGGCGCTGGGTGCGCCAGCCAGGCTCCATCAGCCGCATGCCATGCACGCGCTTGACCGCCACGATGAAATAGGCAGCGCCGAAGATGGGCCACCATTTTTCACCCAACGGGTCGATGAAGCCCCAGCGGTCCAGCCATTGCGGGCTGCGGACCGCAGGACGATAACAGCCAAACCGGGCTGACTCGACCTCGAAACTCAAAAGCCGCAGCCAATCGCGCAGCCGCCGATAGCCGATGAACTCACCCACATCGGGCAAATAGAGTCGCCCACCGCCAAGCCGCTGGTACAGCCGCGCGCGGCGCTGGCGCAGGCCCCAGAGGCTGGTGGGGTTCAGGCCGCTGATGTCCACCCGCCCTTCCGGCACCAGCACGCGCTCGACCTCGCGCAAGGCGGCATGCGGGTCAATGCTGAGCTCCAGCGTGTGCGGTAGCACCAGCAGGTCCAGGCTGGCCTCGGCAAACGGCAATGCCACAGGCTCAGCCAGCAGATCCACCACGCGGCGCTGCAAGGGCGCGTCGGGCTGCCCCGCCTCCTGAAAAGCAATGCCTCCGGCCACAGCCTCGTGCCCCAAAGCCAACCATTGGTGCGGCATGCGGTTGGCGCGCAAACCGTCGAGCAGAGGCATGCCCAGTTGCAGGCTGTGGTAGCCAAAGATATCGGCCACGGCCTCATCGAAGCGGGCCTGCTCCCATGCCAGCAGGTACCGGCCCGGCGGGGAGTCGAACCAGTGGTGCAAACCTATAATTTGATCGCTCATGAACTTGCTGCCACTGCCCGCCTTTACCGACAACTACATCTGGATGCTGCACGACAGCCGCCAGGCCCTTGTGGTGGACCCGGGCGATCCGGCACCCGTGCTGCAGGCGCTGAACGACCTCGGCCTGAGCTTGCAGGCCATTCTAGTCACGCACCACCATGCCGATCACGTTGGAGGGGTTGATGCGTTGCGCGATGCCACCGGAGCCACGGTGTACGGCCCCACGCGCGAGCGTATCCCGGAACCTCTGGTGCCGCTGTCGCAAGGTGATGCAGTGGAAAGCCTCGGGTTGCGGTTCGATGTGATGGATGTGCCCGGCCACACGGCGGGCCACATCGCGTTCTACTGCGCGGACCTGCATGACGACGGTGCCCCCTTGCTGTTCTGTGGCGATACGCTGTTCTCTGGCGGTTGCGGGCGGCTGTTTGAAGGCACACCTGCGCAGATGCTCCACTCGTTGGACCAGCTGGCGGCACTGCCGGGCAACACGCGGGTGTGTTGCGCCCATGAATACACCCTCTCCAACCTGAAGTTTGCGCGCGCCGTGGAACCCGGCAACGCGGCTTTGCTCCACCACATTAGCCACTGTGAAGCCCTGCGTGCGCAAAACCTGCCCACCCTGCCCTCCACCGTGGCGCTGGAGCGAGACATCAACCCCTTCCTGCGTGTGCGGCATGCCGCGGTGGCACAGGCCGCCCAAAGCCACGACGCGCAGGTGCATCAAGAAAACGCGGTAGCGGTTTTGGCCGCGCTGCGCCAATGGAAAAACGAATTTCGATGAAACTTCTGCACATTGCCTGCCTGGCCAGCGCCGTCTGGCTCACAGGCTGCGCCACAGTGGGAACCTCCCAGAACGACAACACTGCCACCACCAGCAGCGCCCCTGCAGCGCCCACCGCACCCCCCAAAGCCCCGCACACACCGGTTTTCCCCAACGGCCCCCTGCAACCCATTTCGCTGGCGCAAGCGACTACGGGCGAAGTGGCGTCGCTCTCGACCCCGACCGACCTGTGGGACCGCATTCGCCGCGGCTTTGCGATGCCCGACCTGCAGCATGAACTGGTACCAGACCGTGAGCAGTGGTACGCAACCCGGCCCGACTACATGCAGCGCATGACGGAACGCTCCAGCAAATACCTGTTCCATATTGTTGAAGAGCTGGAACGCCGCGGCATGCCCACCGAGCTGGCGCTGCTGCCCTACATCGAAAGCGCGTTCAACCCGCAGGCCGTGTCGGTGGCCAAGGCGGCAGGCATGTGGCAGTTCATGCCCGCTACGGGCACGTATTTCGACCTCAAGCAAAACGCTTTCCGCGATGACCGGCGCGATGTGCTGGCATCCACCCGCGCTGCGCTGGACTACCTGCAAAAGCTCTACAACATGTTTGGCGACTGGCATCTGGCCCTGGCCGCCTACAACTGGGGCGAAGGCAGCGTGGGCCGTGCCATTGCGCGCAACCAGAAGGCAGGCCTGGGCACCAGCTACACCGAGCTGAACATGCCCGCAGAGACGCGCATGTACGTGCCCAAACTGCAGGCCGTGAAGAACATCGTGGCCAACCCCGAAGCGTTCAAGACCGAACTGCCCCTGATCGAAAACCACCCCTACTTCCAGACGGTGGACATCACGCACGACATCGATGTAGCACTGGTGGCCACGCTGGCTGGCATTCGCGAAGAAGACTTCCGGGCTCTCAACCCGTCGTTCAACCGGCCCGTGATCTTTGCGGCTGGCACACCGCAGATCCTGCTGCCGTGGGACAACGCCAAGGTGTTCCAGCGCAATCTGGAGGCGCGCCGCGAAGGCCAGTACGCCAGCTGGACGGTGTGGTCTGTTCCCACCAACATGAGCGTGTCTGAAGCCGCCCAGCGCGCGGGCATGAGCGAGGCCGACCTGCGCAGCGTGAACAACATTCCCCCGCGCATGCTGATCAAGGCGGGTTCTGCACTGATGGTGCCGCGCTCCACCACCACGCGGCAGGATGTGTCGTCCCACCTGGCGGACAACGGGCAATTGGCGTTTACGCCCGAAGTGGTTACCCGCCGCACCACTGTTCGCGCCGGCAAGGGCGAAACGGTGGCCAGCATTGCGCGCCGCTACAAACTGACGGCGGCCAACGTGGCCGACTGGAACGACGTGCGGGCCAACGCGGCTTTCAAGGTGGGCCAGCAGGTGGTGGTCTATCTGCCTGTGCGCTCTTCCGCACGTGCGACCAGCAGCCGCAGCAGCGGTGCGTCGCGGTCCAGCACGGCCAGCAAGCGCCCTGCCAATGCGCCAGCCCGCAAGGGCGGAACCCCGTCCAAGGTGAAACGCCGCTGATCAGCCCCTGGCCCCGTAGCCAGGGGCTTTTTTTGAAGAGTCGCCTGCTGCGCTCGCCGCTTTGTGACAGCTGCAAGCGCCGCGCAGAAACGCCGTTGAATTCTCGGTCACAGCTTGAGGGAGTGCATTCCCATCAGGCCCAGAATGCCCATGATGATGAGGTAGAGCGCGACAATGGTGCTGAGCAAGCGCGGCATGATCAAAATGAGAATGCCCGCGATCAGGGAGACAAGCGGACCGATGCTGAGGGTGAACGACATGGAGCAATCCTTGGCGATAAGAGGGAAATAAGGAAGTACAGGTTGGTTGGCGTAGGCTAAGCCAACCACGGCGCCGACGAATGTAAGCCATCTTCCCGAGCCTTGGGCACTGCACCACCCCGCCCCTCACCCGGCGCCCAGCAAGGCCCGACAACCGCCCCGCAATGCCTCACACGTTGAATTTCAGGCGGGCCTTGCGCACGAAATCATTGGTGAAGGTGCGGGCCAGATCAACCCGGGCATCAACCAGTTCCGGGTGCACACGCGAGAGCACGCGCAGCGCGGTGGCAGCGCCTTCGTCCGGCATGAGGCCATTGGTGGAATAGGTCTCGCGCACCCGCTCAAACGCCGCCAGGTACACGCCGCGGTCCCCCATCAGGAAACCGGTCGGCACGGTCTTGACGATGTCGGCTGGCGCAGCGGTCTGCAGCCACTTGAGCGCATGCACCATACCGTTGGCCAGCGCCTGGGCCTGGGCGGGTTTTTTCTGCACAAAGGCTTGCGGCGCATACAGGCAACTGGCTGGCATGGCGCCTCCCAGAATCTCCTGCGCCGCCTTGAGGGAACGCAAGTCCCCCACGATGCGCACGTCGCCCTTTTGCTCCAGCAGTGTCATGAGCGGGTCGGCGTGGCAAAGCGCGTGCACCTGCCCCGTGCGCACGGCCGTCATAGCCGATGCACCAGAACCCACCCCCACAAACACCACATCACGGGGGCCCATGCCCGCCCGCGCCAGCAGCAGGCTTGCAGCCAGGTGCGTGGATGACCCCACGGACGACACACCCACGCGTCGCCCCGCCAAGTCACCCAGGCCTTTGTAATTGGGCAACGCGCGCGCAGACACGCCCAAAGCCAGTTGCGGCGCCCGGCCTTGCAGCACCAGGGACCTGTACGCGTGGCCCCGCAACTGCTGACGGATCGTGTGTTCAAAAGCACCCGCGCACACGTCCGCAACGCCTTCCTGCACGGCATGCAGCGCCATGGTGCCCGCTGAAAAATCCCGCACGGATACGTCGAGCCCTTCCGCCCGGAAATAGCCCAACTGGTCGGCCAACGCCAGAGGCAGGTGGTACAGCACACCTTGCCCCCCCACCGCGATCGTCAGGCTCCCGAGCGACGCAGGCGTGTCGGCCTGCGGTGCCTGTGAGGCGGTCTGGGCGAGCAGGGCCGAGGCGCACGCTGTGGCCGCCGACAGGGCAGACACAACGGCAAAAGTTCGGCGGCTGATCAACGGTGAGGTCACGGAGTCGGGGGTTAAAAGAGGTACGAGATACGAACAAAGACCCTGCATGGGCCGCACGAGCAGACAAGCGGCGCAGCGGTCATGCTGCGTTGCAACAATCGTGCCGTAAACCCGGCACATTCGCATCAGGGAGAGCCCCGTGGGGGTTACTACGTACAGAACCGCCGCAGGCGTTCCGGCTGCTTGAAAACGCTAGAGCGGCAGCTCCGTCAGAAAGACAAAAGGCACCGTCAGCCCTTTATCGGTATCCAATGAACAGGATGGCGATGTTCACAGCAAAGGCGCCTGCCCAGAGTGCGCTGCGCACCGTGGGCATGTCTGACACATACATCATGATGTAGAAGATGCGCAGCATGACGTACAAAAGTGCCAGCATGTCCAAAAGTGTCTGACCGGCCCCGAGCTGGTGCGCAATGATGACCGCGCCGATGAAGAACGGCAGGCTCTCAAAACTGTTGGCCTGGGCTGCATTCGCGCGGGCGCGCCAATCGGTCTGGCGCGCCATCCACGCACGGGGGTCATGGTTGTCAAAACCACCGTCCTTGCGCGATTTGCCAAAGTTGCCGCTTTTGGCCAACCAGGCGCAGGCAATGGGCAGTAACGCAGCCACCAGCACACACCAATAGGCCACCGTAAACCGTGCAACGTGCATGCTGGTGTTCATGATATTTAAAGCCTTTTAGGGCTCCAGCGCTTGATACGCAAGCGCTGGCAGCTATTAATTCGGGAGTATTTTAGCGGTTTCGCAACGCACGCGGCGACCATTGCGCTATCGGCGGTCCACCAGCGCGTGCGCAATGGTGCCCAGGTCCACGTATTCAAGCTCACTGCCCACGGGCACGCCACGCGCCAACCGGGTCACGTGCACACCCCGGCTTTTCATCGCCTCGCTGATGACGTGCGCAGTCGCTTCGCCCTCAGCGTTGAAATTGGTGGCCAGGATCACCTCCTGCACCACACCATCCGAGGCGCGTTCCATCAGCTTGTGCAGGCCGATCTCCTTCGGGCCCACGCCGTCGAGCGGACTGAGTCGGCCCATGAGCACAAAGTACAGCCCCTTGAACGCGCCAGTGCGCTCCAGCGCGGCCTGGTCGGCAGGCGTCTCCACCACACACAGACGCGTGGCGTCGCGCTCGGGGTCCAGGCAGGTGCTGCACACCTCGGCCTCGGTGAACGTATGGCAAAGCGCGCAGTGGTGCACCGTGCCCACGGCATCCGACAGCGCCCGCGACAACGCCAGCGCGCCTTCGCGGTCATGCTGCAACAAATGAAACGCCATGCGCTGCGCCGACTTCACACCCACGCCCGGCAGCCGGCGCAGCGCCTGGATCAAAACGTCTAGGGAATTGGTGGGGTGCATGGGAGAGGATCTGAAAAAAGAGAGGACCGAGGGCCAGGGTTCTACCTGACTTTCATACCCCGCCCTCCAGGGCGTAGCGAGCGGGATGAGTTGCGAGGCGGACGGAGCACAGGAACCGGAACGTACTTGAAGTACGTGAGGATTCCGAGCACCGCCCAACGACGCAGATCGCCCGCTCGATAGCCAGCATCAGAAAGGGAATTTCATGCCGCCGGGGAGGCCTGGCATACCTTGCGTCAGCTTGCCCATCTTCTCTGCCGAAGTCTCCTCGGCCTTGCGCACGGCGGCGTTGAACGCTGCAGCCACGAGGTCTTCCAGCATGTCTTTGTCTTCGGCCAGCAGGCTGGGGTCGATGGTGATGCGCTTGACGTCGTGCTTGCACGTCATGAGCACCTTGACCAGGCCTGCACCGGATTCGCCCTCCACCTCGATGAAGGCCAGTTCGTCCTGTGCCTTCTTGAGGTTGTCCTGCATCGCCTGGGCTTGCTTCATGAGGCCGGCGAGTTGTCCTTTGTTGAACATGGTGTGGTTTCCTTTTCAGTTGAAATCGGTCAGTGAAATCAGTGGAATTGGCGGGACGGAGACACAGGTGTCACCACGGCAAGCCCAGCAACACCCGTGGCGGACCCGGCTATCACGCGGGTTTGATGCTGCCTGGGACGATTTTGGCCCCGTAGTCGCGCACCAGTGACTGCACGAAGGGGTCGTTCATGACGATCTCCTCGGCCCGACGCTGGCGTTCTGCGGCGGCAGCGGCATTGCGGCGGGCGGGGCTGTCGATGACCACACCCACCTCCACGCTGATCTGCGTGGCATGTCCCGCAGCCTCCAAAGCAGCCCGCAGGCGCTCGCGCGCCGTGGGCTGGTTCAAGGATTCTCGCTCAACGCGCAAAAGCCAGTGGGCGCCGTCACGCGCCACCAGTTGCGACTGCAAAGCCAGTTCGCGTACCAACGCCGTGATCGCTTCGGCGGCCACCAGTTGCTGCACGGTGGAATGCCAGACATCACCCTCTTCCGTGGGCGTGTAGCGTGCGGACACCGGCGTAGGCGCAGACAAGGGCTGCACGCTGGGCTGCAAACGCTCGCCCGGCTCGGGCGCGGTGCGCACAGGGATTGCTACAAATTCAGGAGCTTTCTGGGCGAGCGCTGGAGCCCTTTTTTGATCGAAATCGTCCGGTGAACGCACGGGCAGCGGCGTGGCAGAACGCACTGCGGGTGCAACTGCCACAGCGGCGCTTGCGTCGTCGGGTGAATCCGGCCAGGGCGGTGGCTCTTGCGATGGGCCTCCAGCAGTCTCACGCGCGGCAGGTTGTGATGCGCTGTGCGACGCGTCTGCGGTGCCTGATGGGATCTCACGCGCAAGCCGTGTGGGAATCACAGCTGGCTGCTGCGGCACTGCCGGGGCAGCGGCTGCTGGCGTGGGCGCAGCGGCCGCGGTCGGGGCCTCAGGCGCTGCGGGCGCGGCCCCCTGTGTCGGTGGCGCGGCGCGCCCTTCAGGCGGCGCTAGAGTTTTTTTTTCAGCCGACCCGCTCTGGGGTTTGAAGGCCAGCAAGCGCAGCAGCACCATGGTGAGCGCTGCATATTCGTCGGGCGCCAGGCCCAGTTCGCCGCAGCCGTGCAGGCACAGGCTGTAGAGCAGTTGGGTTTCATCGGCGGGCATCAGCGCCGCCAGCCGCGCGGTTTCCAAGGCTTCGGAGTCGTCGGCGTCCACAGCGCCCGCCATCTGCGGCACTGCCTGGAACACGGCCATGCGCTGCAGCACGGCACTCATTTCTTCGAGCGTGGATGCGGCGGAAAGGCCATTCATGCGCAACGCGTCCGAGGTTTCCACCACCGTCTTGCCATCGCCTTGGGCCAGGGCATCGATGAGGCGAAAGACGTAGGAGCGGTCCACCGCGCCCAGCATCTGGCGTACGCCGGCCTCCTGCAGTTGACCGCTACCGAAAGCGATGGCCTGGTCGGTGAGCGAAAGCGCGTCGC
>JBCNOJ010000067.1:0-15102 GCA_039593925.1 Acidovorax sp. | reverse complement strand
GGCGGACTGGGCGGTGCTGGCGTAAAGGGCTTGAAACAGCTCGGCAAACGCCTTCATGGCGCGGGCTCCGGGGGCTCGGCGTTGCCCTGTTCCGCGGTGAAAGACCCGTGAAAAGTGGCAGAGGCCTCCGTGTCGGAATCGGGGGAGAGGACGGAAGCAGGGGTGGAAGACGGCGCCCCCGCATTGCTATCGTCCTCGTTGTCGTCGGCGCCGTATTCGGTCACGAAGACCTGGGCGTCCAGCCCTTGCTCGCACAGCCAGCGCACCATCACCTCGGTGCTGCCATGGGTGACGATGACGCGTTCGGCCCCCGTGGCGCCGATGGCCTTGTGCAGGCTGGGCCAGTCGGCGTGATCGCTCATCACGAAGCCCCGGTCCACGCCGCGGCGACGGCGCGCGCCGCGCACCAGCATCCAGCCGCTGGCAAAGGCATCCGAATGGTCGCCAAAGCGCTTGAGCCAGGGAGTGCCCGCAGCGGAGGGCGGCGCCAGCACCAGCGACTGGCGCAGCGCGGCTTTGGTAGCGCCTGGGTCGGTCACCCGCAGGGTGGGCGGCAGCGCCACGCCCGCAGCGCGGTACACCGCGTTGAGCGGGCCCACTGCGCCGTGCACGACGATGGGGCCGATGTTCGGGTCCACCCCATGCAGCAGCCGCTGTGCCTTGCCGAAGGCGTACGCATACAGGACGCTGGCCTTGCCAGCCGCCGCGTTGGCGGCCCACCAGGCGTTGATGTCGGCGAACAGCACGGGCTGCGAAGGCCAGCGGTAGATGGGCAGGCCGAAGGTCGACTCGGTGATGAAGGTGTTGCAGCGCACGGGCTCAAACGGGGGGCAGGTGCCGTCGTCTTCCAGTTTGTAATCGCCCGAGGCCACCCACACCTGGCCACCGTGTTCGATGCGCACCTGGGCCGATCCCAGCACATGGCCCGCAGGGTGCAGCGACACGCGCACGCCGTGGTGGTCGATGGTGTCGCCGTAGGCCAGGGTCTGCAGATCGATGTGCGCGCCCAGCCGGTTGCGTAGCGTGCCCTCGCTGTCCTGGTGCGCCAGGTAGTGGGCCGAGCCCATGCGCGCGTGGTCCGAATGTGCATGCGTGATCACGGCCCGCTCCACCGGCCGCCAGGGGTCGATGTAGAAGCCGCCGGGCGGGCAGTACAGGCCCTCGGGGCGGTGAACGATCAGGTCAGTGCTGGGCATGTGTGTGCGTCGCATCGTAGGTGCCGGGCCAAAGCCGAGAGCGGGCTGGGGAATGTGAAACCGAGTGGCACCATCGAATTCTGTATAAAAATGGCCTTTAGCGCATATGCAAGCGCTGCTAGCTATCAATTTATGAGTAAATATATGGCAAGCCACCACACTGCTTGCCTTTGCGTGGCGGCAATACCATGATCCCCACACCGTCGGCACCGTCTGCAGGCCAATGCCGCTTTCGCATGCACAGAGAATTCGCCCACCCACCGAAGTGGCGGCCCCGCCACCGGCCCAGCCCTGTGGGCAAAACAAGGAGCGATTGATGACGCCTGCTTTTAACGCCCGCCGTTGGTGTGCGCTGATTGGGATGGTGCTTGCCATCGCACCGCACTGGGTCGCCGCGCAAGACGCAGCACTGCGCACCAATGCCTTCAACGACCCTTTCGTGCAGGTCACCCATGCCCTGCGGGCCTGCCCCGTGCCCGAGGGACCGCTTTACACCGAGGCCGAGGTGCGCGAACTGGCGCATGTGCGCTCACAGCACGGTGGCAGCTGCCACCGCGTGGGCCGTTGCCGCCTGCCCAATTCTTACCTGTACGACGCTGAAATCATCCCCCGCGTGCAGCACTACCTGCGCGAGGATGGGCGGTTTGGCGACACCAGCGTGTGGGTGCTGGGCGAGCGGCGGCTGGTCACGCTGATGGGGTGCGTGCAGTCGGCCGAGCAGGCGCTGGCGATGGAGAAAGCGGTGGCGCTGGTGGACGATGTGATGGGGGTCATCAACCTGTTGCAGGTGGGAACGGACCGGGCTGGCGTGCGGTACCGCGTGCAAGCACAGCCCTAGGATGGTGGGATGGATGAGCCTCTTTCGCTTGCGTCAGGTCAACGGCACTCGGTTCATGTTCAATCAAAGTGCGTGATCGAAAAACGCACCACATCCCCCGCGCCTGCACGCTGAACCCTGTGGGCGCTGACCAGGACCAGTTCGTGCTGGGCTGATCGGTATTCCGCCTCTGTGGGAAGTGGCGCCTCAGCGCCTGGATGGCTGCGCGCTTCGGCTGGCACAGCCATGGTCGTGACGGGCTGCAAGCCCTGGTGCCGCAGTTGCGCATCCAGGTCTTTCCACACCTCATCCTCCGTGTGTTGCGCTACGTCGAAGCCCAACTGGGATTGGGGTGCCTTGTTGCCGTCACCCACCGATCCAAAGTACTCGCGATCCAACGCGGCCTGCGGCAGCTTGAGGCTGCGGATGACCGGTGATATGCCCACGTAGTACATCGGCGAGCCGGGCTGCACCACGTAGTCCTCTGCGGAAAAAAGGCAGGCCAGCGTGGCGAATAGCCCCACCACCGCAGCAGCAGCCAGGCCCGCCAGTGACAGAAGGGCGGTGCGCAAGAAAGATCGGGACATTGGAAGACGCTATGCAACGAAAGACGGTGTGCGGCGATTGTGGATGCACAGCTGTGGCACACAAGTTGCACACCCGGGATTTCCATGCTTCTTGCGCACGCACTTGTGCTGCACATTGCCTGCATTTCATCCCCGAGGAGTTCCACGTGCCTTCAACGCCTTCGCCCTTTTCGTTTCGCTTCACGCCTTGTCTGTCGGCGTTGGCCGTCGCAGTGACAGCCAGCATGCTGCCAGCCTCCGCATTGGCCAAGCCTTTCAAGTGGGCGGGCTCCAGCGACATCCAGACCATGGACATCCACTCGCAGAACAGCGCTTTGGGCAACGGCATCCATGCGGCAGTGTATGAGTCGCTGGTCATGTTCAACAGCCGCACTCTCAAGGTAGAGCCGCTGCTGGCCACGTCATGGCAGCAGGTCACGCCCACGCAGATGCGCTTGAAGCTGCGCCAGGGCGTGAAGTTCAGCGACGGCTCGGCCATGACGGCCGACGACGTGGTCTATTCGCTGCAGCGTGCGATGAGCAAGACCTCCACCTACTCGATCTACACCCAGGGCATGGACCGCATCGCCAAGGTGGACGGCGAAACCATCGACATCTTCCTGAAGAACCCGAACCCGGTGCTGCTCAACCAGCTGACCGAGCTGCGCGTGATGAGCAAAGCCTGGGCCGAGAAGAACAATTCGGTTGAGCCCAAGGACATCAAGGCCAAGGAAGAGACGTTCTCGCACCGCAACGCGATGGGCACCGGCCCCTACGTGCTCAAGGAATGGGTGCCCGACCAGAAGATCGTTTTCGCCGCCAACCCGAACTGGTGGAACGCGGGCAAGGCCGAAGGCAACGTGACCGAAATTACGTACATCCCCATCAAGTCAGAAGCCACGCGCATTGCCGCACTGCTGTCGGGCGAGGTGGACATGGTGCGTGACACCAGCATCCAGGACCTCGCGCGCGTGCGCGCCAATCCCAACCTGAAGGTGATGGAGATGGTGGAGAACCGCACCGTGTACCTGGCCATGGACCAGTTCCGCGACGAACTGGTGGGCAGCAACGTCAAGGGCAAGAACCCGCTCAAGGACGTGCGAGTGCGCAAGGCGCTCTACCAGGCCATCGACAGCGCCACGCTGCACCGGGTGACGATGCGCGGCATGTCCAAACCCACGGGCGCCATTGTGCCGCCCTTGGTCAACGGCTGGACCGAAGCCGTGGACAAGCGGCTGCCGTTTGATGCACAGGCCGCCAAGGATCTGCTGAGTGAAGCGGGCTACGCAGACGGCTTTGAAGTGGACTTTGCCTGCAGCAACAACGCCATCGTGCAGGACGAGCAACTGTGCCAGGCCATCACCGCCATGTGGTCGCGCATCGGCGTGCGCGCCAAGCTGCGCACGCAGCCAGCGGTGAGCTACTACCCCATGGCGCAGCGGCACGAAGCCAGCATCGCGCTGCTGAGCTGGGGTGTGCCCACGTTCGATGCGCTGTACACCTTGCAGTCGCTCGCGCGCACCAAGACCACGGGCGCAGACGGCAACTACAACCTGGGCCGCTACAGCAACGACCGCATGGACTACATCGTGGACCGCGTGAAGACCGAAACCGACCTGCCCGTGCGCAACCGCCTGCTCACCGAAGGCCTGCAACTGCAGAACGACACCGTGGCCCACATCCCCCTGCACAACCAGATGCTGGCCTGGGCGATGAAGAAGAATGTGGAACTGGTGCAGCGCACCGACAACCGCATCGACTGGCGGTTGATCAAAGTGAACTGAGAGAGTTGCTCAGGCGCTGTACTGTGGCTGGGCCTGCAGCCACTCGCGCAGCGCCAGCTCGCCCCGGGGCGTGAAGCGCACCACGCGCGAGCCCGCTGCGCGCTTGGCCCAGCCCCCCTCTTGCAGGCGCTGAAAAAGCGCCGCGCCCAGCGCTCCGCCCAGGTGGTGGCGCCGTTCGCTCCAGTCCAGACACGGGCGGCACAGCATGCGCCGCTGCTGCGCCAGGTTGGCGGTGTCGATGCCCACCTGAGAAAACCACTGCGCGCCCGCTGGGGTCACTTCGGCACCTTCCGGCGTGGCCTGCACAAAGCCCTGGCGCAACAACGATTCGTAGAACTGCACGCCCACTTCGCCCGCAAGGTGGTCGTAGCACACCCGCGCCCGCCGCAAGGCCGGTTCGCGCGGGCTGGCGCGCATGCGCACCGCGCCCGCGCGAAACGCCACATTCATCAACGACTCGAGCAGCTCGGCCACGTCCCGGTCGGCCAGCCGAAAGTACCGGTGCCGCCCCTGCTGCTCCACCGCCAGCAGGCCGGCCTCTTGCAGCTTGGCCAGGTGGGCGCTGATGGTCTGCTTGGTGACGCCCGCCACATCGGCCAGCTCGGTGGCCGTGAGCGCGCGGTCGGCCATCAGCGCCGTGAGGACTTCGGCGCGAGCGCTGTCGCCGATGAGCGCGGCAATGCGCGCGATGTGGGGTCCGTCTTTCATGGTTCGATCTTGGGCGAACCATCGCTGACCGTCAAGAACCTATCGTGGAGGCCTTCGTTCCAACCCACGCAATCTGCCATCCGGTTCTCCCACCATGATCACCTGCTTCATCCGCTACGAAATCGACCCCTTCCAGCGCGACGCCTTTGCCGAATACGCACGCCGCTGGGGCCAGATCATCCCCCGCTGCGGCGGGCACCTGCTGGGCTACTTTCTGCCGCACGAGGGCAGCAACTACGAAGCCTGGGGCATGATCGGCTTTGACTCGCTGGCCGCGTACGAGGCCTACCGTGCGCGCCTGCGCACCGACCCGGAAGGCCGTGCCAACTTTGCGATGGCGCAGGAACAGCGCTTCATCCTGCGCGAGGAACGCACCTTCACCCAGGGCGTAGAAGGCACCCTGGGGTTGCCCGCCCATTGTCAGGAGCCCACCGCATGATGGCCGTGATCTTCGAAGTGCTGCCCGCCCCGGGACGCAAGGACGCGTACCTTGCGGCGGCCGCAGCGCTGCGGCCCGCCCTAGAGCAGATGGAAGGCTTCATCTCCATCGAACGGTTCGAGAGCCTGGCCGAGCCGGGCAAGCTGCTGTCCCTGTCGTTCTGGCGCGATGAGGCGGCGGTGGCGCGCTGGCGTCAGCACCAGTCCCACCGCGCCACCCAGCATGCGGGGCGTGGCGGCGTCTTCAGCGACTACCGCCTGCGCGTGGCTGCCGTGGTGCGCGACTACGGGATGCAGGAGCGGGAGCAGGCGCCTGCGGATTCGCGAGCGGCGCATGGCTGACGCAGCACAACGCGCACCACGCTGAACGCTGGCTATGCCATGTAGCCCGTGCGCAGCGCAACGGCCCATTCCGGGCGATGGCGCTGCTCTGCCAGCACTGCCATCGCTTCGTGGTCATAGGGCACGCTGTGGTGCTCGCAATGCCATCCCCCGGGTGTCCGCTCCAGGATGGCGTACTGCGCGTCGGGCGAGCCGCCTTCGACGTGGTGCACCACCGGGTGGTCATCGCTGTAGGCCTGCAGCCCCACGCTGCCCGGGTTGACCAGCAGCTGCCCTCCCAGGCGCACCGCGCGCGGCACATGGGTGTGCCCGCAGGCGACCACTGCGGAGGATTCGCCCGCGAGGCGTTCAGCCACTTCTGCAGGGCGTGCCAGGCGCAGGGCTGCACCGTCCAAGGTTTCCAGCAGGTATTCATGGTCGCTGCGCGGCGAGCCGTGGCACAGAAACACCTCGTCATTGAGCCGCACCCAGGGTTTGAGCGAGCGCAGCCAGGCGAATTCGGTCTCGGTCAGCTGGGCGTGGGCGTATTGGTCCGATGGCCCTCCACGCCCGGGGCGCAGCTCCAGCACCTGACGCTCGTGGTTGCCCGCCAGCGACAACCAGCCTGATGCCATCAGCCATTGGGCAGTTTCGCGAGGCAGCAAGGGGCCGGAGACGTTGTCACCCAGGTTTACCACCTGGTCTGCCCCGCGGCGGTGGATGTCTGCAGCCACCGCCTCAAGGGCGGCCAGGTTGCCGTGGATGTCGGAGACGAGGGCGATGCGCATGCGGCATGTTAGTGCTCCGATGCGAGCTTTCACATCGGAACATTGCGGGCTCACTGCGGCAACTGGCGCAGCGCTGCGGTCAGATCAAAGGGGGCGGAGCCCAGCGCCGTTTCCAGGGCTGTGCGGGCATCAGCGGGCAGCTGCGAATAGGCTAGGGCCATCTCGAAATACCGCGGGCTGGGTTGCACCAGTTCTGCCAGTTGATTGCCAACAGTGCCTGGGGGCTGGCCATAGTCCTTTTGAGCGCGCTCCAGCACCGTGGCGGAATGCAGCAGGTCTGCCAGCGCGCGCTGCGAGCAGGCATAGCGGTTGCGCTGCGCCAGATAGCCCACGGCCAAGACCATGTATTTGCGGGGCAGGCCTAAAGCGCCCAATGTGCCATTCCCCAGCGCTGCGGGCAGGGGCGCCTTTTCGCGCGCAAGGCAATCTTGCTCGGCCACGCCCAGCAACGCGGTCTTGACCGTGACGTCCCGGGCCAGCATGCGCAGCACTTCGTCGTTGGCCAGTGCGCCTTGCGTGGCCAAACTACATGCCAGCGCTGCCCCCCAGCCTGCGCACCGAAGGGTTATCTTTTTTTTACTGGCAGCCATTGGCAATGCCTTCCCAGAACTTCTCCAGCTTGCGGTTGTTGCGCATGTTGTAAGTCAGCTGCATCTGCTGCGCATCGTTGCGGATGGCATTGCGTGTGATGTCGGGAATGCTGCGCATGGCCTGCGAATACAACTGCCAGTCGGTCTGGCTGATGTTCCAGGCCGCATTGGCCGCATTGCTCTTGGTGAAGATGCTGTTGAGCACGCCAGCCGAAAGCGCCATGGCAAGCAACTGGCCCGCCTGGCTGCGGCGCTTGATGCGTTCAATGGCTGCAATGCTCTCGCTGTCCAATTGCAGGCCCACAATGTTTTCGCAGGTGGCCAAGATGGTGACTTTCGTGGATGGATAGAGGGTTGAACAGGCCAGACTGGTCAAAGCCGCATCGCTGTGTCGCAATGGTCTGGCGCGGGTGTGCGCAGCGGGCGCCGCGCATCCTAGCCAGCAGTCCCTCAAATCCCAAGCGGAGTTACAAAACGATGCAAGGCCTGCAGGTCTTCAACACGGCACCACCTCCAGGCCAGACGATGTCGCGTTGAGCAGTTCGCAAGTGATGCGCGCACGGTTGAAAAGCACGTCGCACAGAAACGCATACAGCAGCGCTAGATAAGCCACAAACCCCCAGCCCAGGTAGTTGCTGAACAGAACGGTGTGCAGCCAGTTCTGCTCAAAAAGGTAGAGATAGCTGATGACTGCTGTGGCCAGCAGCAGCGTGGCCGCCGCAGGCAGCAGGTGCACGCCGGCCCTGCGCCGTACCCCCACCGCCAGGCCGAGCAGCGCAAAGGCCAAGGCGTTGCTGCCGGTGAAGATGCGGAACTCGCGCGTGAGGTGGGCTGCAGTGTCCATGTACTGCGCACGGATCAGCGTGTTGAGCCGCTCCTGCTGTTGCCGCAGATCAACGCCGCGCGCTTCAAGCCCGTTGCGCACGGCGCCTTCCACTTTCTTGCGGCACTCACAGTCAGCGTTGGACATCTCCGCCATCACGCGGCCGATGCGCTCGGGCAACTGGCTGGCGAGCATCTGGCGAATGCGCTGCGCCTCTTGCGCCTGCGACTGCATGATCTGGCCCGCGCGCGACGTGAGGAACCTAGCGTCCAGCGCATCCACTTTCTCGCGCACCTTCGTTTCAATCTGCTGGCGGATGATCTCCTTCGCCACTTGTTCCACCCACAGCGGATTCAGCAGCGACGCCCACAGCGCGCCGCCAAACACCAAAGTGCCCAGGGCGCTCAAAGTCCACAAAAATGCACGCAACAGAGTCATGGCGCGAGTCGGTCGTGTTATCGGTAAAAAGACGCTCTAGCCTTTGTGCATCAAGCGCTGGTAGCTATCAAATTTGCATTGCGGCCGCCCCGGCATCCGGGGACGGACTGAAGGCAAGGGCGGCCTAACCAAAGCCCGTGGTGTCTGCCTCGGCGAACAAGAGCCTCAGGCCTTTGCCACCACAAGATGCCGCCCCCTCAAGAAGAGGAAAAGTGGCAAAGCCAGCGAAGGGCCGACCATCAGGCAACACAACGGTATCCACAGCTGGCGCATTCCAAGCCTGCGCCCCTCCGCGACGATGAACACGGCAACCACGATGCCTGAAATCAAGACATCGGCCCAAGCAAATGCAGCGATGTGGCTTGAGGTGGCCTGTTGCACGAGGAGGGGGATGTTGAGCCCCTGCACGGAAAGCCACGGAACAAACTGCGAGAGGGGCAAGGCCGCGCCGGCAATGCACAGAAGGATGTAGAGGATTCGCAAGTGGGTGTTCCCTGGAGAGCCGAATATTTGATCTGGTTGGCGCGCTCAGGCGTCCATGTGGAAGAGGGACTGGTGGCGCGCTCGTTAGCGAAACGCAGCAGCATTGGGAGCCGCCAGCCAAACTCCGCGAAGCGGCTCTGGCTAGGTGCTGCGCCGCAGACAGCACCCGCAGTACAACACTACAGCAGTACGAAGATGCGTGGGAGCGATGCCAGAGGGGTTGTGCCAACTGCCCTTTCTCAATAGAACTCCATCTCGCGCAGCCCTACGTAGCGAGGAAACGCAAAGCCTGTTTCTTTGTCTTTCCAGTAGTCGCTGTGAATCATCGGAGGGAACACGATCTTGCCTGCGAAATCGCTGGGGCTGAGCCACGCAACTTCGACGATGTGTTCTCGTACGGCCTCTATCGCTGAGCTATTGAGACTTCCACCGATGAGGCGCCCGGTAAACCAGATTTTGCATTCTCGAGTTTCTGGATTTGAGAACTCTTCGATGTACGCGAGCTGCAGTGGCTCGATATGCAGGCCACACTCTTCAAATACTTCACGCTTGGCGGTACTGAGCAGGTCTTCTCCGTCTTCTGCCCCGCCACCGGGCGCGACCCAGAAGTCGTAAGCGCCTGGTTTGTGGTGACGGACCATCAGAATCCGGCCTTCGTTTTCGACGATGACGCCGGCGGCAATACGGTGTTTCATGTCCGACACTCTAACGGCCAAGGTGAGCAGTTCGCAGAACGCGGGTCGGCTTGAGCGCAGGGTCCAAGCTTGGCCCGCTATTTGGGTTTACGTCCCAACCTCGCCCACGTACATGAGTTTGCTGCTTTGGTGAGCAGCAGGAGACCAGAGTGATGGGCGCGGCATTTTGAGCCGGCTGAATGCGCTGTGGATGGCGGCCGCAAGCTGGATTTTTAATAGAAATCGGCTCTGTCGCATATGTAGCAAGCGCTTGTAGCTATTGTTTTTAATCGGCTTGCCGCGCGCCCGGCCACTTGGAGTGGCTTCGGGCGGGGGGGGCAGGGTGGCGGCCGCGGGGGCCATGGGTTATCGAAGAAGCGCCTTCAATGCGCAGGTGAAGCCCAGATAGGGCGCTCATGGGCACACAAGGGTGCACAAGGGTGCACAAGGGGCGCACATCACAGGGCAAAGATCTTGCCCGGGTTCAAAATGTTCTTCGGGTCCAGCGCGCGTTTGATGGCGCGCATCATGTCCACCGCACCGGTGCCCGTTTCGTCCAGCAAAAAGCCCATCTTGTGGATACCCACGCCGTGCTCGCCGGTGCAGGTGCCCCCCATGCTCAGGGCGCGGGCCACCAGGGTGTGGTTCATCGCTTCGGCCTTGGTGCGTTCTTCGGCGCTGTTCGGGTCGATGAGGTAGCCGAAGTGGAAGTTGCCATCGCCCACGTGGCCGACGAGGAAGTAGGGGATACCGCTTGCCTCCACTTCATCCACCGATTCGAGCAGGCAGTCGGCCAGGCGGCTGATGGGCACGCAGGTGTCGGTGCTGATGGCGCGGCAGCCGGGGCGGCTTTGCACGGCGGCGAAGTAGGCGTTGTGCCGAGCGGTCCACAGGCGGGTGCGTTCTTCGGGCGTGCTGGCCCATTCAAAGGCCTGGCCGCCAAATTCGCTGGCAATGTCCTGCACCATCTCGGCCTGTTCCTTCACGCTGGCGGGCGAGCCGTGGAACTCCATGAGCAGCATGGGTTCCTCGCGCAGGGTCAGCTTGCTGTGCGCGTTCACCATGCGCACGGTGTGGTGGTCGATGAGTTCCACGCGCGCAATCGGCACGCCGATCTGGATGGTCTGGATGGTGGTGCGCACGGCCGCTTCGATGCTGGGGAAGGAGCAGATGGCGGCGCTCACCGCTTCGGGCAGCGGGTACAGCCGCACGGTGATCTCGGTCATGATGCCCAGCGTGCCTTCGCTGCCCACCATCAGGCGCGTGAGGTCGTAGCCCGCGCTGCTCTTCTTGGCACGCGTGCCGGTGTGGATGACCTCGCCGCTGGCGGTCACCACCTCCAGCGCCAGCACGTTTTCGCGCATGGTGCCGTAACGCACGGCATTGGTGCCGCTGGCGCGGGTGGCGCTCATGCCGCCGATGCTGGCGTCGGCGCCGGGGTCGATGGGGAAGAACAGGCCCGTGTCCTTGATGGCTTCGTTCAAGGCCTTGCGCGTGATGCCAGGCTGCACCGTCACCGTGAGGTCTTCGGCGTTGATGGTCAGCACCTGGTTCATGCGGCTCACGTCGATGCTGATACCGCCCTGCACGGCCAGCAGGTGGCCTTCGAGCGACGAGCCCGCGCCATAGGGGATCACGGGCACTTCGTACTGGCTGGCCAGCTTCACCGCGTCGGCCACGTCCTGCGTGCTTTCGGCAAACACCACGGCGCTGGGTGGCGGGGCCTGCAGCGAGCCTTCGTCGCGCCCGTGCTGCTCACGCACGGCCTGGGCCAGCGAGCACTGCGCGCCGAAGCGGGCCTGCAGTGCGTCGATGAGGGCCTGGGGCACGTCGCGCAGTTGGATTTCGGGCAGCAGGTGGGCGGCAGCGGTAGGGGCGTTCATGGTGTGTCTCCGGGATGGCAGTGTGGGCGTGAAAGGCATTCTAGGTTCGGGCCTGCCAATAGGCGCAAAGCTGCCCAGCGGGGTCCCGAAGGCGAATGCGGGTATTCACGGGCTTGTGGGTTCAGGTGGGGCTAAATACATTACGTTTGAAATGTATATTGTGAAAGCGCCATGAACCACCGTGTTTCCCCCAAGGCAGTGGCCGTGCGCCGCACGCATGCCGAGCGCAGTGCCGCCACCCGCCAGCACCTGATCGCCACGGCCATCGAGGTGATCCAGCACCGCAGCCTGGAGGAGATGTCCATCCACGAGCTGGCCAAGTCGGCGGGCATGACATCCGGCGCGGTGCAGCACCACTTTGAGTCGAAGGCGGTGCTGATGATGAATGTGCTGAGCGAGCTGATTGAGTCGAGCGGGCAGTCGGGTGCGCTGTGGCCGGACAACACGCTGGAGCCCGGCGAGCGCGCCACGCGCTTTGTGCAGGCGGTCTGGTCGCTGGTGTATGTGCAGCCCCGGTTTGTGGTGGCCTGGAACATCTATCTGGGTTGCCGCAACCAGCCTGAGGTGCTGGGCCACATTGCAGAGCTTCGGAAGAGTGTGCAGGTGCGCATGCGTGAAAGTTTCTTTGCGACGTTTCCAGAACTGGCCAACGCGCCGGACCGCGACGGCTTCTTTGGCCTCGTTCTGTCGTCGCTGCGCGGCATGGGGCTGCTGCAGCTGTTTGCAGAGCCGCAAGCGTCACAGCAGCCTCAGCATGAAGAAGGCACGGTTGCGGCACAGCAAGCCCAACTGGTTTGCTTGGCCGAGCTGATCGCTGCACGCTGCCGCGCAGCTCGCCCCAGCGTTGCGCCTTCCGTGCCGCGAACTCGGCGCCGCTAACCCTTTTTCACCATCTTGCCGGCTTCCATCCGAGCGGTGGTGGACCTGCACGTCCCTTCATTTCACCCAACCCCAAAAAACAGGAGACAAACCATGCCCCCAATCCCTCCCCGTGTTGCCCGATCACCCCTGTGGGGTGCCGTGTTGTTGATGGCGGCAGGTGCCGCCGTGGCGCAGCCGGGCGGCTATCCCAACAAGCCTATTCAGCTCATCGCGCAGCAGCCGCCCGGCAGCGGATCGGATGCGATGACGCGTGTGTGGGCCGACTGTGCTGCGCGCGAACTGGGCCAGGCCGTGGTGGTGCAGAACAAGCCCGGGGCCAACGGCATCCTGGCCGTCAACTACCTCAAGGCCCAGCCTGCGGATGGCTATAACCTGCTGAGCATCGGCATGTCGCAGATGACGATCACGCCCTACGTCTACAAGCAGCAGCCGTACGACCCGCAGCACGACTTCGACGGCGTGGCCGTGCTGGGCACATCACCGCTGGTGCTGGCCGTGCCTGCGGGGCAGGGAATCAGCAACCTGGCCGATCTGCAGAAAGTGGCGCGGGCGACACCTGGTGGCATCAACTTTGGCTCCCCGGGCAAGGGCAGCCCCGCGCACCTGCTCACGTCGGCGCTGGTGGAAAAGCTGGGCGTGCCCGGCACCCATGTGCCTTTTGTGGGCGAGGGCGCGGGCCTCACGGCGCTGATGGGCCAGCAGATCCACGCGATGACGCTGGTGATTGGCACCGCGGCAGCGCAGGTCAAGGCGGGCAAGCTGGTGCCGCTGGCGCTGTTTGGCGCGCAGCGCTCGCCACTGCTGCCTGACGTGCCCACCATTGCAGAGGCCCTGCCCGCCGCCAGCGACCTGGCGCGGCCGGCATGGATTGCGGTGGTGGCCAAGGCAGGCACGCCGCCCGATCTGCTGAACCGACTCAACGCTGTCACGGAAAAATGCCGGGGCGGCGATGCGCAGTACAAGTCGCGGCTGGAGGCCATGAATGTCACGCTGACCTCCTCTGTGCCGGGCGATGCCCGCACCTGGGCGGCGCGCGACGCGGCCGTGTGGCGCCCGTTGATCGACAAGCTGGGCCTGGCTACCGAATGACGGAGGGCGAAGCGGCACCCCAAGTCACGCTGCCCCACGGCGGGCAGCTGCGCGGCCTGTGGGAACAGGGCGTGCGGGTGTTCCGGGGTGTGCAGTATGCGCAGGCACCCTGCGGTGTGCTGCGTTTTGCGGCGCCCTTGCCTGCGCTGCCTTGGCGGGGCGTGCGCGACGCCATCGCATTTGCACCCATGGCGCCGCAGTTGGAGCGCGCCGCCAATGCGGATGCGCCCATGCTGGGGGGCGAAGACTGCCTGGCTGTGAACGTGTGGGCGCCGCCAGTAGAGCGCGGTGCGCGCCTGCCGGTCATGGTGTGGGTGCATGGCGGCGGGTTTTTTCGCGGCGCAGCCAGCGAGCCGTTGTACGACGGCGCTTCGTTTGCCAGGCACGGCCTGGTGTTCGTTTCGCTGCAGTACCGCTTGGGCATCGACGGTTTCCTGCTTTTTGAGGATGAGGCGGCGGATGGCACCGCGCCCGCCAATCGCGGCCTGTTGGATTTGTTGGCCGCGCTGCGATGGGTGAGCGAGCACATCTCCGCCTGGGGCGGCGATCCAGCGCAGGTCACGGTGTTCGGTCAGTCCGCCGGTGCGGGCGCGCTGGCTTGCGTGCTCGGCATGCCTGCATCGCGCGGGCTGCTTCACCGCGCCATCCTGCAGAGCCCCAGTGTGGCCTGCCAAACGCCGCACGAAGCCGCGGCGGCGCGCCGCGCCGTATCTGCGCTGGTGGGTGTCTCTCCCTCTTTGGCTGCGTTGGGTGCAGCGCCGCGGTTGGCCGTGCTGCACGCCGTGCACCGCCTTGCGGCAGACCCGGCCCTGCGCCAGCAGCACGGCTTGGGCCTTCGCAATTTCTTTCCCCTGCGACCCGTGGTGGATGGCCGGGTGCTGGCAGCACCGCCGCTGCAGGCACTGGCGGAGCAGTGGGCAGCCGAAACGCCAGATTTACAGGTTCTGGTGGGCAGCAACGCCGAGGAGATGCGCCTGTACCACGTGCCGGGCGGCGCTATGGACCGGGTGACCCATGCGCAGGTGCTGGCCTTTGCGCACGAGGTGGGCCTGCACGAAGACGCATTGCAAACCCTCCGCGGCACATTGCCGCCCCCCCAACAAACGCCTGGCGAACTGCTGTGTGCCCTGCAGTCCGACTTCTACTACCGTGTGCCCGCCCAGCGCATCGCCGCGCTGGCCAGCCGGTGGGCCCGCAGCGCCCACGCCTACGAGTTTGTCTGGCCATCGCCGCAGTGGCGGGGGCGGCTGGGTTCTGCGCACGGGGTCGAGCTGCCGTTTGTGTTCGGGAACCTTCGCTCCGCCATGGGGCAGGAGCTCACCGGACCCACACCACCTGCCGAGCTGGCCGAGGCCATGCACCAGCGTTGGGTGGCGTTTGCAAAAGGGGGAGACCCCGGATGGGCGCCGTGTGCGGAAGCGCATTCGCAGGCCCATGCGTTCGGCGCGGATTCTTCTGCATGCGCTCCCCGCGCTGCGTCTGCGCGGTTCGCGCTGTGGGACGGCATCCTCTGACGAACGCGTGTCCGGGCTAGCGGCCAACGGAGGGGCTCGCTACACTGGTTCGGGTTCTGACCGAGTACTTTCCAGAGAGGGGGTTGCCATGGCTTCAGCCAATGTGGG
>JBCNOJ010000066.1:0-15349 GCA_039593925.1 Acidovorax sp. | reverse complement strand
GGGCGACCAGTTCAAGGGCTGGCAGGGAAATTTTCTGGTGCCTGCGCTGCGGGAACGCGGCATTCGCCGGCTTGTACGCGAGGGTGATCGTGTTGTGCGGCAGGAGCTGTTGCTGGCTGAGCTGGGCGAGCGTATTCGAGATGTCAGGGTAGCCTCAGACGGTTCGATCTACGTGCTGACGGATGGGGTGGATGGGCGGCTGCTCAGGTTAGCAGCAACCAACCCTTCACCGCCCTACGCGCGGTCAGCCGAGTAAGCCACTTTCTTCCCGGCGTGCAGATCCTCCATCCGGGTACGCAGCGAACGCTCGATGTTCTCAAACGCCGCACTCCCCAACGCCAAGCGCCGGCGCGGTGCCGCCTCTTCCGCATAGGCGATCATGGCCGCAACCGTCCGCTGCGCATCGCCCTTGATCGCGAAGCTGCCGTCGGCGACGCCTCGACGCACGTCACCCGCCGGCGTGGCGTCGTACACGTCCATGACGGTGCCGTGGTCGAGCCCGGCCGCAAAGCCGGTGGCGGTCGGGCCTGGCTCGGAAATCAATACCTCGATCCCGAACGGCAGCACCTCCTGTGCTACGGCCTCAAGGAAGCCTTCAATGCCCCACTTGCTGGCGTGGTACAGGCTGAAGTTCGGGTAAGCCACCTGGCCGCCTTCCGAGGAAACCTGCAGGAGGCGGCCGCCGCCCTGGGCGCGAAGGTGCGGTAGCACTGCGCGAACGAGCTGGATCGAGCCAGTCAGATTAGTCGCGAGTTGCCGCTCGATCTGCGCATCGCTCACTTCCTCAGCGGCACCGAACAGGCCGTAGCCGGCGTTGCTGACCACCACATCAATTCGGCCGCACGCTGCGAAGGCGTCGTCCACCGCCGAACGCAAGGCAGCCGTGTCGGTGATGTCGAATCGGGCCACGCGCAGGCGCTCACCGTGCGCCTGCTTGAGGGCTACGAAAGGCTCGGTGCGGCGGCCAGTGGCCACCACGCGGTCGCCGCGCTCCAGGCCGAGGCCCAGCAAGGCGTTAGCCAGGCGGTTGGAGCGCTGCTCCAGTTCGGCGTAGGTGATGCTGCGCGCGGGGCTCTTGACCGCGATGCGGCGGGCATGGGCACGGGCGCTGCGCGCCACGAGGGTGCCAACGTTGGCGACCACGCGCGGGGGAATGGGGGGCGAGGTGGTGGTAATGGCTGTCTCCTGAAACACCGGCCCCGTCGAGCGCGGGGCATGCGGTCACTGTTCCAGAAGACGGGGTATCAGGGAAATACCGATTGCTGATCGGCAGCCATCAATCTGATTGATGGTCAGGCGCTGGATGGTCAATCCGCTGCATGTCAGTCGCGCCCAGGGCCGGGTTCGCTAACAACTTCGGCGTCCCATCGGCCTGTGGATACCAGGCGCTGCGCCACCTCGGTCAAGGCTTGTACTACAGCATGCATCACGCCATCGCCGCCAGCGTCTCCATCCCGTCCGGGCGCCGTGGCCAGGGTGTAGGCGCGGGTCATCTGCGGGTTCACCACGCGTGCGACCAGCCAGTCCGTACCCATGGCGGGCGTGTCACCCATGGCGCAGGCAGGTGTGAAGGTGAAGCCTGCGCCGCAGGCGTAGAGCGAGCGAATGACGCGGGCCGAGTCGTGTTCGTGCACGATGTTCAACGCAGTGCCGCGCTGGGCCGCCGCGTCTTCCACCTGCTGGCGGATCGAGTAGCGGCGCGACTGCAGCACCAGGGGCTGCTCTGCGGCGGCAACGAAGTCGATATCGGGGCGCGCGGATGCGGTGGGCGCCGAAGGGCTTTGCAGCAGGGCACGCACGCGGCCGCTCGCATCATGCCCGCAGAAATACATGGACTCGCGCGCGAAGGGACGGCACGCCAGGCTATCGACATGGGGCGTGTCGACCAGGATGCCGATGTCCGCGCGCCGGTCGAGCATGGCCTTCTTGACCATGAGGCTGAGATCGTCGAGCACGAACACGCGGATGCGCGGATGGGTGTCCTTCAGGTGCGCAAGCAGCGGGCCCATGAGCAACGACGACAGCAGAAACGGCACGGCGACGGTGACCGAGCCTTCCGGCCCCTGGGGCAGGCGCTGGATGCGTTCGCGCATGGCCGCCGCGTCGCTGAGCAGGCGCCGCGCGTCCTGGTACAGCTGCACGCCGGGTTGCGTGGGCGTGACGCCCGCGTGGGAGCGCTCCAGCAGCTGCGCGCCCAGCTCCGACTCCAGCTTCTTGATCTGTGCGGTGAGCGCGGGCTGCGCAATGTAGAGGCTGCCAGCCGCGCGCGATAGGCTGCCGGCCTCGACCACGGCGATGAAGTAGCGCAGGCTTCTAAGGTCCATGGGCCTGACTGTAGCGGGCTTGCCGGGCACGCTGCCAGGATGCTATTCGTTTGATAGCTTTCAGCGCTTTCTGGATAAGCGCTAGAGGCCAATTTGAGTCTGATTCATCGCTCCAGGCCAGGCCCATGCCATGCCCCTCAATCCCCCATCACCACCCCTTCGCGCCGTGGGTCCGCCCCGCCCATCCACAGTTTCTTGCCATGCGCGTTGCCCAGGGTGATGGCCTGCAAACCACTGGTCATGTTCATCTCGCGCACCTCGGCGCCGCGCGCGCGCAGGGCCTCCACCGTGGCGGGCGGGAAGCGCTTTTCTTCCAGCAGCGTGGGGCCGTTCATCGAGCCGAAGTTGGGCAGGTTGATGGCCTGCTGGGGCATCAGGCCCCAGTTGAAGACGCCGTACAGCGTCTTGGCCGTGTAGTGGATGATGGCTGCGCCGCCGGGGCTGCCACCGCTCATCAGCAGCTCGCCGGTCTTCTTGTCGAACACCAGCGTGGGCGCCATGGACGAGCGGGGGCGCTTGCCGGGCTGTACGCGGTTGGCGATGGGCTGGCCTTGTGCGTCGGTGGGGGCAAAGCTGAAGTCGGTCAATTCGTTGTTCAGCAAGAAGCCCTTGACCATCTGGCGCGCACCAAACTGGTCCTCGATGGTGGTGGTCATGGCCACGGCATTGCCGAAGGCGTCAACGATGCTGATGTGGCTGGTGCCGTACTCGGGCTGGTCGGGCATGGGTGCGTAGCTGGTCTTGACCGCGGCGGGGTTGCCGGGCTGCGCCACCTTCATGCTCTGCGTGCCGATGAGCTTGGCGCGTTCGGCCAGGTAGGCGGGTGCCAGCAGGCTGCTCCAGCTTCCACCGGGCGGCTGCACGAAGTCGGGGTCGGCCACGTACTGGGCGCGGTCGGCAAAGGCCAGGCGGGCGGCTTCGGTGTACAGGTGCAGCCAGTCGGCCGATGGAAGCCCGTTGTCCAGCGGGATGGCCGCGGCATCGGTGTTTTTCAGGATGCCCAGGATCTGCCCGATGGCAATGGCGCCCGAGCTGGGCGGCGGGAAGCCGCACACCCGGTAGTCCTTGGCGGCCACCTGGTAGTCATGGCACAGCGCTTCGCGCTTCTTGGGTTGGTAGCCCGCCAGGTCGGCCATGCTGAGCTTGCCGGGGTTGGTGGGGTGTTTTTGCACCTTGTCGACGATGGCCTGGGCAATTTCGCCTTCGTGCAGGGCTTTGCTGCCTTCATTGGCAATGCGGCGCAGCACGGCGGCGAGCTCGGGGTTGCGCAGGTTGAAGCCCACGTCGCGGGCGTCGCCATCGGGCTTGTAGAAGTAGGCTGCGGCGACAGGGTCTTTCTTCAGGTGCGCATCGGCCTTGACCAGGGTGTTGAGTCGTGCGCTGACCTTGAAGCCGCCTTCCGCCAGCGTGATCGCAGGCTGGAACAGCGTGGCCCATGGCAGCTTGCCGTGTTGCTTGTGCGCCATCTCGAGCATGCGCACGGTGCCCGGCGTGCCCACGGAGCGGCCGCCCACCACGCCGTCGTAGAAGGGCACCGGCTTGCCGTCGGCGCCCAGAAAAAGTTTTTCATCGGCTGCGGCCGGGGCGGTCTCGCGCCCATCGTAGGCTTCTACCGCCTTGCCGTTGCTGTGCAGCAGGAAGGCGCCACCGCCGATGCCGCTGGACTGGGGCTCGACCAGCGTCAGCACCATCTGCACGGCAATGGCGGCATCCACGGCCGAGCCGCCAGCTTTGAGGATCTGGTAGCCGGCATCAGTGGCCAGCGGGTTGGCTGCGGCCACGGCAAATTTCTCGGTGGCCCAGCCGGGTTTTTCGGTGTAACCCGACGAGCCCTCGGGTTGAGCGGGAACGGTGTAGGCGAACTGGGATGCGGGGCCGCTGGCGCAACCCGCAACCGCCACCAGCGTGACAAGCGCGGCGGTAGCCAGCAGGGTGCGGCTGTGGGGGCGGGCATTGCGGGTGGATGGGGCGGGATGTGTGGCGGCGGTCGCCGGGGCCGTCGTGCGGTTATGGGCCATGGGGAGTCTCCTTCGGTGCAAGAAGCGGCGATCGTACGGTGGCTTGGGGGCGGTGCAGCGCGGCGTTACATCAGGCTACACACCCTGGAATTTTTGGTGTTTTTTGGCTCTAGCGCTTATCTGAAAAGCGCTGATAGCTATCAAAAGAGGAGTTTTCAGTGCGTGCGGAGCGGCGCAGCACTGTCAAGCGGGCTGCGGGCCAGGCCGGCGGTCTTCCACCACGAACTGCGCCAGGGTGCTGGCGGCGCTGTCGGCGCGCATCGGGTCATCCACCACGCGCAAGGTGGTTGTCCAGCGCTGGGGCGTGATGTCGGCCAGGCCATAGCCGCGCTGGTCGCAGCGGGCCAGCAGCACATGGGGGTTGTGCCGCACCACGGCGTCCACTTTGTCCTGCGTGGTGCCCGAGCGAGAGCTGATGGACGTGCCGCAGAACTCGCTGGCAACGACCGGTGAGTCGGGCCGTTCCATGTCGGCGTGCACGCGGCACACATAGTTCTGGTGGATGTCGCCGCCCAGCAGCACCGCGTTGCGTGGCGGGTGGCGGGCCATCGACTGGAGCAGGCGCGCCCGGGCCGCCGGGTAGCCGTCCCAGCTGTCGGTGCTGACGGTGCCCGACGGGTAGTGGCGGTGCGAGAACAGCGTCTGTTGCGCGATGACGCTCCAGTGGGTGGTGTCCTTTGCGGCGGCATCCGCAGCCAGCCCGGCGTCGAGCCACTGTTCCTGCGCCGCGCCCAGAAAGGTGCGCGCGGGATTGGCCAGGTCGGCACAGCTGTTGCCGCGCACGGCGGCTGCACTGGCCGAGTCCGGCGCGCGGCAGGCCTGCCAGCTGCGGTACTGGCGCGCGTCCAGCAGGTGGATGTGCGCCAGGCGCCCCCAGCGCAGACGGCGGTAGACCTGCAGCGTGTCCCAGCGGTTGTCAGGAAACGGCCGGGCGAGGCTGGCGGCGCGCAGTGGCATGTTCTCGTAGAAGGCCTGCCACGCTGCGGCGCGCTGTGCGAGGAAGGCGGTTGTCTCACCGCCCCGGCCCGCGCCGCCCGCGTAGTCGTTTTGCACCTCGTGGTCGTCCCAGGTCATGGCCCAGGGGCAGGCGGCATGGGCGGTTTGCAGGGCGGGGTCGCTCTTGTGCAGCGCGTAGCGGTCGCGGTAGTCGGCCAGCGTGGTGGCGTAGCGCAGGCTGTGGCTGCGCGCCAGATCGGCCGTGTTCTTGGGCGAGGCGTATTCGTAGATGTAGTCGCCCAGGAACAGCACCAGATCGGGCTGGTCGGCCGCCACATGGCGCCACGCGGCGTAGTGGCCGTGTTCCCACCGCTGGCACGAGGCAAAGGCAAGGCGCAGGCGTTCGGGCAACTCGTCGGTTGCGGGGGCGGTACGCGTGCGGCCGGTGGCGCTCACGGCGTCGCCGTGCATGAAGCGGTAGTGGTACCAGCGGCCCGGCGTCAGGCCGGTGAGTTCCACATGCACGCTGTGGCCCAGGGCGGGCAGGGCGCTGGCCTGGCCGCGCTGCACGATGCGTTGAAAGCCCTCGTCGTCGGACAGCTCCCAGCGCACAGTGAGGGCCTGGCTGGCATGGATTTCGTCGGGCACCAGGCGGGTCCAGAGCACGACGCCATCGGCGCCGGGGTCGCCGCTGGCCACGCCCAGGGCGAAGGGGTTGTTCTGCTGGCGCCGGGGCTGGGCCCAGGCCCAGCGGGGCAGGGTGGTGGCCGCCGCGCCATGGGCGGCCAGCAGCAGGAAGGCGCGGCGCTGCTGGGGAGACATGAGGAGGTATCAGTTGTCCGTGGCGCTGGAGATCATCGCGGGCCCATGGAGCTGGCGCAGCCCATGCCCGCGCCGCTGCCCTAAGGCCGCCACGCCGCAGTGGGGCAGTCCCTTTTCTGGAGGGGTGGCGCGCAGCGCCTCATGGGAAATCCTATTCATGCCGCCATCACCCGGTTCTTGCCCGAGCGCTTGGCAAGGTACATCGCCTGGTCTGCGCGCACGATGGCATCGGTGCTGCTTTCGGTGCCCTGCAATTGCGCCACGCCGGCGCTGAACGTGATGAGCACCTTCTCAGCGCCTTGCAGAAAGAACCGGGTGGTCAGCTCGCGCTGCAACCGCGTCATGGCTGCGATGCCGCTTTCCACGGTGGTGTCGGGCAGCACCAGCACAAACTCTTCGCCGCCGTAGCGGGCCAGCAGGTCTTGCGGGCGCATGACTTCGCGCGTGACCTGCGCCAGGTGCACGAGGGCGGCATCGCCGCCGGCATGGCCCAGTCGGTCGTTGATGGTCTTGAAGTTGTCCACGTCCAGCAATGCCAGGCACAGGGGTGAACCCAGGCGGCGGGACCTTGCAATCTCGCGCTCCATGGCCTCGTCCAGGCCCTTGCGGTTGAGCGAACCCGTCAGCGGGTCGTGCCGCGCCTGGGCGCTGGCGCGGTCCAGCTCTTCCTGCAGCCTGGCCATTTCGGCGCGCTTGGCCTCCGTGCGCTCGCGCAGGTCTTCCAGTTCGTCGTGGGTCACGCGGCTGTCCAGCGCCATGGCCCGCGTGGCGCTCATCACCTCCTGCAACACGGGCGCAATTTCCTGCAGCGTGCTGGCTTTGCCGATCAGGTCGGCGCAACGCTCCATGGTGCCTTGATAGCTGGTGCTCGACGCGGTGATTTGCGCCAGCCGTTCGATGAACGTGGCCAGCATGTCTTTCATTTGCTCCTGGGCTTCCAGCGAGCGGGCGCGGGCTTCGGTCTGCTTGAAGATCACATCCTTCAGGCGCCGCTGCACGTCGTCCAGCCGCCGCAAGGTCAGCGGCGGGGTGGACGCGGTCATCAGTGCCTCGGCCTGGCCTTGCAGCCAGCGGTCATCGACGCTGAGCACGACGATGTTTTCAAACACCATGTGCAGCAGCTCGAGCAACGTGGTGCGGATGGCTGCCTGGTCTTCGGTCGCGAACGACACCCGGTAAGCGAAATTGCCCAGCATGTGCTGCGCCGTGGCCAGCGGGGGCGTGGGCTCGCGCAGAAACGCGATCAGTTGCTTGGCCATGTCGAGTACCCGCGCATCGTCTTCTCCCAATGCGGGCAGGGTGTGGTCAATAAGGCGAGCCAGGGTCTCGGAAAACTCCGGCGGCAGCGCGCCGAGGGCCATGGGCGCATCCGCGGTTTCGATGGGCTTGGAGGTGGCAGCGGGATTGAGCCCCAGATTGGCGTACCCCACCATCACACTTTGCAGCGACGTCCAGTCCTTGGTGATGATGGCCCGCTCGAACTGGCCCAGCAACCGCTTTTGCGCCGGTGTCTGGGCCGGCAAAACCCGCTGGATGCTGCTCAGAGGCCCTTCTGGAAACGGCTGGCTGCTGCGGGTGCCCGAGATTTCGTCGTAAAGGGCGAGGTAGTTGTCGGGAGTGGGGGGGAGCCGCCGCGCTGCCAGTTGCTTGAGCGTTTCGCGGGCGATCTCGGAGGGTTGTCGGTCTGCCATGTACGGGCACCAGTGTCAGAGGGGCTGGGATGCGCGAGTGTGACACAGCGGCCGCAGTTTGTGCAGGCAGCGAAGGGCTGCCCGCCGGGGCACAGAACCGCTCAGGGATTGACCATCACAAGCTTGCCCATCACCCCGCGCGAACCCATGTGCGCATAAGCAGCAGGCAATTCGGACATGGGCATGGTGCGGTCGATCACGGGTTTGATCTTGCCCTGCGCATACCACTGCGCCAGCTCGCCCATCATGGCGGCGTTGGCCTTGGGCTCGCGCTTGGCAAAGTCGCCCCAGAACACGCCCACGATGGACGCGCCTTTGAGCAGCGCCAGATTGAACGGCAGCGCCGGAATCGGGCCCGAAGCGAATCCCACCACCAGGTAGCGGCCTCGCCAGGCGATGGAGCGGAAGGCCGGCTCAGCGAAGTCGCCGCCCACGGGGTCGTAGATCACGTCCGGGCCCTTGCCATTGGTCAGTGCCTTAATGGCCTCGCGCAGGTTGTCCTTGCTGTAGTTGATGGTGGCATCGGCACCGATGGAGGTGCACAGCGCACATTTCTCGTCGCTGGACGCCGCTGCGATCACCCGCGCGCCCATGGCCTTGGCGATCTGGATCGCAGCGGTGCCCACGCCTCCGGCGGCTCCGAGCACCAGCACGGTCTCACCTGCCTTGAGTTGCGCCCGATCCACCAGCGCATGGTGCGAGGTGGCATAAATCATGATGAAGGCGGCGGCATCGACATGCGAAAAGCCATCCGGCAATGGCATGCAAAGGGCTGCGGGCGCGATGGTGTGGGTGCCAAAACCGCCAGTGCCGGAGAGGCAGGCCACGTTCTGGCCCACTTTGAGGTGCGTGACGCCTTCGCCCACGGCTGCCACCACGCCCGCGTACTCGGAGCCCGGCACAAAGGGTAGCGGTGGTTTCATCTGGTACTTGTTCTGCACGATGAGCAGGTCTGGAAAGTTCAGGCTGGCAGCCTTGATCTCTATCAGCACCTCGCCGGCCTTGGGGGCAGGGGTGGGCAGTTCGGTCCAGGTGAGCGCTTCAACGCCCGTGGGATTGGTGCAAAGCCAAGCGTTCATGGGAACAGTCTCCGGGTCTTGTCAGGGATGGCGGCATGATAGGTGCGCCCCCAGGGCAGGGTTGTCCCAAGAGCGACGGGACAGCCCGGATGGGCTGCAACGGCACTGTGGGTGGAGTTCCGGCCGCAGTGGGTCGGGTCAGCCCCGTCCTACAATCCGTTGCAATCTTGACCGCGACCATGAAGATTCTCATTTCCAACGACGATGGCTACCAAGCCCCTGGCATCGTGGCATTGCACGACGCGCTCCAGTCACTCGAAGGGGTGGAGGTGGAGGTGGTGGCCCCGGAGCACAACAACAGCGCCAAGTCCAACGCGCTGACACTGCATTCGCCCTTGTATGTGCACAAGGCCTTCAACGGTTTTCGCTATGTCAATGGCACCCCCGCGGACTGCGTGCACATCGCCCTGACCGGGTTGCTGGGCTATCGTCCTGATTTGGTGGTGTCCGGCATCAACAATGGCGCCAACATGGGGGACGACACCATCTACTCAGGCACCGTGGGCGCCGCCATGGAAGGCTATCTGTTTGGTATTCCGGCCATCGCGTTCTCCCAGGTGGACAAGGGCTGGGGCGAGATCGAGGCGGCAGCTGCAAAGGCACGCGAAATGGTGGCCCAGATGCGCCAGCAAAACCTGGTGGGCGAGGCCCCATGGCTGCTGAATGTGAACATCCCCAACATGCCGCTGGATGCTTTGCGCCCCATCAAGCTGTGCCGCCTGGGCCGTCGCCATGCGGCCGAGCGCGTGATCGTTCAGGAAAGTCCGCGCGGCGAAGCCATGTATTGGATCGGTGGTGCGGGGGCTGCCAAGGACGACGCCGAAGGCACTGACTTCCATGCGACGGCGCAGGGCCATGTGTCCATCACGCCGCTGAAGGTGGACCTGACCGATCACGACAACCTGGGATATTGGGCGCAAACCGCCTCACAACTGGTCGCGGGGGCATCTGCCGCCGCTGGCGGCTGATGCAACGCCGACCGGGGTTTCCAGCCCGCTTGCCCGGCGCAAGTCCTGCTCAGGCCTCCGCACGTCCGCCTGCAGCCCAGCCGGCTGCCCGCCGCGCCCCCGCAGTGGTTGCGCCCATGGGGATGGGGCTGGATTCTGCCGCTGTGCGCGCGCGCATGGTGCACAAGCTCGCCGCCGGCGGCATTACGTCGACGCCAGTACTGCAGGCCATGGGTGCCGTGGAGCGCCATCGGTTCGTGGACAGTGCCTTGGTCAATCAGGCCTATGAAGACACCAGTCTGCCCATCGGCCTCGGCCAGACCATTTCCAAGCCCAGCGTGGTGGCGCGCATGTGCGAATTGCTGCTGGGCGCCGAGAGCGCCCGGGCGGGAGGGCTGGGGCGCGTGCTCGAGATCGGCACAGGCTGCGGCTACCAGGCAGCCGTGTTGAGCCAATTGGCCCGAGAGGTGTATTCGCTGGAGAGGCTGCGCGGCTTGCACGACAAGGCACGCCACAATCTGCGGGCGTTTCGGCTGGCGAACCTGCATCTGCTGTTTGGCGACGGCATGCTGGGGTACGCCAAAGGGGCACCCTATGCCGCCATCATCGCGGCTGCTGGTGGGGACGCTGTGCCCCAGGCCTGGTGTGACCAATTGGCTGTGGGTGGGCGGCTGGTAGCCCCCATGGCACTGACCGGTGGGCAGCAAATGTTGCTTGTGATCGACAAAACCCCACACGGATTGAAACAAAGCGTGCTCGAGCCCGTGCATTTTGTCCCTCTAAAATCGGGGATTGCCTGAAGGGAAATGCTTATGTTCGTATCGCGTGGTCTTGTGGTTGGGTTTACCGTAGCACTGGCGGGGCTGGTGCTCACCGGCTGTGGTACCCGGCTGAACAAGGCTCCAGTGGAAGACCGAGGCACTTCATCGTCTTCTGCGCCAAGCTCCCAACCGGGCATGGTGGTGGGTGCGCCCATCAAGCCGCTGCCCGGCGCAGAAAATGCGGGCAAGCCGGGCTACTACACCGTGAAGCCCGGCGACACGCTGATCCGCATCGGCCTGGAGTCTGGCCAAAGCTGGAAAGACATCGCCCGCTGGAACAGCCTGGACAACGCCAACCTGATCGAAGTGGGCCAGGTGCTGCGCGTGGTGCCGCCGGCTGCGCCCGTGCAGGCCGCTGCGCCTGCCGAGACGGGCGTGGTCACGCGGCCTGTGACGTCTTCCACCATCACTCCCACCGCCCCAGGCAGTGCGCCCACCGCTCCGGCCAGTGCGCCGAAGCCAGCGGCGTCGGCAGCCTCGGGTCCCGTCGTCGCGTTGGCACCCACAACGCCTGCAACGTCGTCTGCATCGGCCGAGGACGACATCGGGTTCATCTGGCCCGCCTCCGGTTCGCTGATTGCCGGCTTTGACGAGGCGCGCAACAAGGGGTACGACATTGCTGGCAAAGCGGGCGATCCGGTGCTGGCTGCGGCAGACGGCCGGGTCGTGTATGCGGGCGCTGGCCTTCGGGGTTATGGCAATCTGGTTATCCTGAAGCACAACAACACCTTCCTGACAGCCTATGCGCACAACCAGACCCTTTTGGTCAAGGAAGATCAGGCCGTGCGCAAGGGGCAAAAGATTGCTGAAATGGGCAGCACTGATGCAGACCGCGTCAAGCTGCACTTCGAAATCCGCCGCCAAGGCAAGCCCGTAGACCCAGCGCGCTACCTGCCGTCGCGCTGATGCCCATGGTGGATGGCCTGCCACAAGGCGATTCGGCCGAGGGCTCGGCTGATTTGCCAGCTTGGCGAGAGTCCGAAGAAGGGCTGGCGGGTGAAGAAGCCGAGGTGCTTTCGGGCCAAGCCAGCGAACTGCGGTACATGCAGGTTGCCACCGAGCAGCATGGCGAGCGCCTGGACCGGGCATTGGTCGAGTTGGTTCCGGAGTTCTCACGCAGCTATTTGCAGCAACTGCTCGCGCAGGGGTTGGTCAGCCTGAATGGCTCGGCCGCACTCAAAGCTTCTGCCCGCGTCAAGGCGGGGGACAGGCTGGTTCTGGAGATGCGGCCCACGCTGCAAAGCCAGGCTTTCAGGCCGGAGGCCATGCCCATCGAGGTGGTCTACGAAGACGCGCACCTGCTGGTCGTCAACAAGCCTGCTGGTCTGGTTGTGCACCCGGCGCCTGGCAACTGGAGCGGAACGCTGCTCAACGGGTTGCTCGCACGGGACGAAAAAGCGCTCCATGTGCCACGTGCGGGCATCGTGCATCGCCTTGACAAAGACACGAGTGGCTTGATGGTGGTGGCGCGCGACCGTGCCACGATGGATGCCTTGGTGGCGCTGATCGCGGAGCGGAAGGTGCAGCGTCAGTACCAAGCCCTGGCGCACGGAGCGTGGACGGGGCCGGAATCGCGCAGTGTGAGCGCGCCCATCGGCCGTGACCCGCGCAACCGCCTGAGGATGGCGGTGGTGGACCTGGCTCTGCACGCCGGCAAATCCGCACGCACGGACATCCAGCTCCTGGGCAGTGTGGAAGAGGGATGCTGGGTTCAGTGCACGCTGCACACCGGCCGTACCCATCAGATCCGGGTGCACATGGCTTCCCTGCGGCACCCCTTGCTGTGAGACGATCTGTATGGGGGGGTGGCCTCGGGGCGATTGCAGCGCCAAGCCCTGCACGCGTACCGCCTCGCTTTTACGCATCCTGCCACCAGCGAATCCTTGGAGTTTCATTCGCCTTTGCCCGAAGATATGCGCCAGGGGCTGGCTTTGTGGGGCCTGGGCTACAATTCGCCCTAATGGTCTAAACGGCCTGCGCCCATAGGTGGAACCCCGCCGGGCCCCATTGCTCTCACCTGCCCCCTTTTTTTGATGTGGGAGGTGGCCAAGATTGCCCCCTGATGTTGATGTGCTGCCCGTGGTGTGACACGCGGCACCTGTCCAGGAATCGCTGAACCATGAATACGGTGGATGCCAAACGGGTCCTCGAAACTGCGTTGATCTGCGCGCAGCAGCCTGTGCCTTTGCGTGAGCTGCGCGTGTTGTTCAACGAGGCCCTTGGCTCCGATACGCTGAAGACGCTGTTGCATGAACTGCAGCTGGAATGGGCGCATCGGGGTGTCGAGCTTGTGCAGGTAGCCACGGGGTGGCGATTTCAAAGCCGCCCGGAAATGCGGGAGTTTCTGGACCGTCTGCATCCCGAGAAGCCGCCACGCTACTCGCGCGCGACCATGGAAACTTTGGCGATCATTGCGTACCGCCAACCCGTGACACGCGGCGATATCGAAGACATCCGTGGCGTGACGGTCAACAGCCTGATCATCAAGCAGTTGGAAGACCGGGGCTGGGTCGAGGTCATCGGTCACCGTGAGACGGTGGGTCGACCTTCGCTTTTTGCCACCACACGGCAGTTTCTGGACGACATGGGTTTGCAGTCGCTGGATCAACTGCCCGTGCTGGACGATCCCACTGGCAACGCCAACGTTTTGGAGGCCATGGCTGCTGCGGCCCAGGGAGTGATCGAGGCCGACCCCGAACCGCCAGATGCGGTTGAACATCCTGCGCAAGGGTTGGAGTTGGTGCATGAGTCGGGCGATGCAGTGGCACCAGAAGCGACCGTGGAAAGCCCGCGGCCCGTGGACGATTTTTTTCTAGATGTGGAGGAGAGCCTCCGCGATAACCATGGTGATGCCACGGACGGCATCCAGGGAAACAGTTGATGAACGATTCGACCTCCGAAAGTCCAGACGTGGGTTCTGCGCCAGAGTCTGTGCAAGTGGTGCCGGAAAACAAGAAGCCCGCAGCCAAGCGCGCGCCTCGCAAGAAGACGCCTGCCGTTGCAGAAGCAAGCCCGGCGAGTGAGCCCGCCCGTATCGAAGCTCTGGCCGCACTGCCGGATGCTGTGAATGACGAAGTCCAGGCGGAATCGGGCTCGGCCACGGATCGCTCTGCGGAGGTGCGTACGGTGCCCCTGGACACACCGCAGCGCGACAAACGCACGACCACCGAGGTGCGTGAACGACCCGCAAAGCACGATGCAGGAGGCCGCAGTGGCAAGCCCAGGGCGCCGTCGCATGGGGTCCAAGGCTATCAGTTTGAAGACGTGGTCTCCGGCCGATTCGACGAGGATGAGACTTCCGCAGAGGTTGTTCCTGGCAAGCGTGTGCTTGCGCCTCAGGTCGAAACGCCCAAGCTGCACAAGGTGCTCGCCCAGGCCGGGCTCGGCTCACGGCTGGAGATGGAGCAGCTCATTCTGGAAGGGCGCATCTCCGTCAACAACGAGCCGGCCCACATCGGGCAGCGCATCCAGTACGGGGATCAGGTCAAGGTCAATGGCAAGCCCATTCGCTACCGCATTGATCCTCCTCCAGCGCGCGTCATTGCGTACCACAAGCCTGTGGGCGAGGTGGTGACCCACGACGATCCGCAGAATCGTCCCACCGTTTTCCGCAAGTTGCCGCGCCTGATGCAGGGCAAGTGGCAATCCGTTGGGCGGCTGGACTTGAACACTGAAGGTCTGCTGCTGTTCACCAGCTCGGGCGAGTTGGCCAACAAGCTGATGCACCCGCGGTTTGGGCTGGAGCGGGAATATGCCGTGCGTGTGCTGGGCGCTCTCAGCAACGAGGAAAAGCAGAAGCTGCTCGATGGCGTGCGGCTGGACGATGGCATGGCCTCCTTTGGCTCGATCGAGGATGGCGGTGGCGAAGGCTCAAACTGCTGGTACCGCGTGACCATTTCCGAAGGGCGCAACCGCGAGGTCCGCCGCATGCTGGAGTCCGTGGGTCACGCGGTCAGCCGGCTGATCCGGATCCGCTACGGCGCAATGGTGCTTCCACGGGGGCTCAAGCGGGGTGCATGGCTCGAATTGGACGAAAGCGACATTCGCGCACTGATGCGTGCGGTGGGTGATGGCGCGGCGCGTGCTGAGTCGTCCGAAGGTCGCCCGGCAGGTGGTGCCGCGCCCGGTGCGGGTGGCCGCGGTGGAAATCGGGGGCGCAATGGCCCGCGGAGTGGCAATGGGCCGCGCCGTGATGGCCCGGATGGTTTTTCGGGTGGCGGTCAGCGCAGCCAAAAGGGCCGCCGCGATGGCCAGGCGAACGGTGGGCAGCGGGGTGCGGCCCAGCCCGATCCCATGAAAACCTCTGTGGGCTATATCGGAATGGACAGCCTCTCGCGCCACCGCCAGGACAAGCGCCGCCCTAGTGGCGGAGGCCCTCGGCGCGGTGGGCGGTGAAGCCGCCAAGCGGCATCCACGGTTAGAATCGAGGGCTTTGTCCGATGGACAAACGAGTTTCAGCAACATCCAATCAGGAAAATCAACATGGCTATCGAACGCACTCTCTCCATCATCAAGCCCGACGCAGTGGCCAAGAACGTCATCGGTCAGATCTACGCACGTTTTGAAGCCGCTGGCCTCAAGGTGGTGGCTGCACGCATGGCCCATCTGTCGCGCCTGGAAGCCGAGCAGTTCTATGCAGTGCACAAGGAGCGTCCTTTCTTCAAGGATCTCGTGGACTTCATGATCTCCGGTCCTGTGATGATCCAGGCAC
>JBCNOJ010000065.1:0-15360 GCA_039593925.1 Acidovorax sp. | reverse complement strand
TTCATACGGATGCCTCCAGGCGGAAGTTTTCGACGCTCACCGCATCTTCCCCCTGGCTTTCGAGCCAGAAGCGCTGCAGCAGGCTGGCCAGCACGCTGCGGCGGTAGGCGCCGCTGGCGCGCATGTCGGAGATAGGGCTGAACTCGGTCTGCAGCGCCTGCGCAGCGCGCGCAATGGTGTCGGCGGTCCAGGGCTGGCCGATCAGCGCGGCTTCGGTCTGGCGTGCGCGGGCCGGTGTGGCGGCCACGCCGCCCGCGCCAATGCTGGCGCGGCGCACCACGTCGCCTTCGATGTCCAGCTGGATGACCAGGCAGACGGCAGAGATGTCGTCGTCGAAGCGCTTGGAAATTTTGTACGCCCGAAGCACTTCAGTGACTCCCGGCCGGGGCACCACGATGCGCGCCAGCAGTTCGTCCGGCGCCATCACGTTCTGGCGGTAGCCGGTGTACAGGTCTTCCAGCGCCAGGGTACGCTCGCCACGCACGCTGGCCAGCACGACCTGCGCGCGCAGCGCGATCAGCAGTGGCATCGAGTCGCCAATCGGTGAGCCGTTGGCCACGTTGCCACCCAGCGTGCCGGAGTTGCGCACCGGCAGGCCTGCGAAGCGGCTGGCAAAGCTGTGCAACTGCGGCCACTGGGCGGCGAGGGCGGCGAAGGCGTCCGTCAGCGTGGCGGCGGCACCGATGGTGATGTGGCGGGTGTCCTGCTGGACCTGGCGCAGCTCGGCCACGCGGGTCACGTCCAGGATGCGCTCGTACTGCTTGTGCTGTTTGGTGATCCACAGGCCCACGTCGGTGCAACCCGCCACCACCTGGGCCTGCGGGTGTGCTGCGCGTGCGGCCAGCAGTTCGGGCACGGTAGTGGGCGAAATATAAGAGGAATCGGCCTCTAGCGCTTGATAGTCAAGCGCTAGTAGCTCCAATTTTTGTAGCAGGCTGGCTTCGTCCACGGCCACGGGGGGCAGGGCCGCCATCTGCTGCGCAGCGTCCAGAATGGGCCGGTAGCCCGTGCAGCGGCACAGGTTGCCCGAGAGTTCCTCCTGCGCCAGTGCCCGTGTGATGGGCTGTGCGCTGCCCTGCGCCGGAGCCATGCCGCTGTTCGCATGCGCGCCAGACAGCGTTGGCACGATGTGCTTTTGGTACATGCCGAACAGGCTCATCACGAAGCCCGGCGTGCAAAAGCCGCATTGCGAGCCGTGGCACTGCACCATGGCTTCCTGTGCGGGATGGAGCGTGGTGATTTGCTGAGCGGCGGGTGATGCATCCCCACCGCTCACTGGCTGGATCAGCGGGTCCTCCGCCAAGTCCTCCACCGTCCACAGTGCCAGCCCGTCCACCGAATGCGCGGTGCGGATGCAGCTGTTGATGGCGCTGTAGTGCACCTTGCCGTCGCGCGCCTCGCCCAGAACCACGGTGCACGCGCCGCAGTCGCCTTCGCCACAACCCTCCTTGGTGCCGGTGCAGCCCAGATCCTCGCGCAGCACCTCCAGCAGGGTGCGGTCGGGGGGCACGCCGTGCAGCGTGCGCGGCTGGCCTCGGTGGATGAAGCGGATGGGGCGGTGGGGCGTCGTCGTCATGCGGGCTTGCTCGGTCGTATGTGTTTGTGGTCTGCAGCTCGGCTCGTGCGGGATGCGTGCAAACCCGAGGGTATGCGCCATGGCCGCACAAGGCATATGCCGGAGCGTATACCGCCGATGCCTGCCGCGCTATGTCGCCGGGCAAACGACGCACGGGCCCTATACTGCCCCGCGCGCTCCGCACACTGGCCCGATCGGCTGGCGCGGCTACCGGTGCCCGCTCCGTATCTCGTCCATCCTGCCATGCCTTCCCCCGCCACACCACCCCGCAAGCCAGCCCCTGCAAAGGGCATGCCCGCCGCTACGCTGGACCAGCCGGTGTACGACGCGGTGCTGGACGCAGTGATGCATGGCCAGCTGCGCCCCGGCGAGCGGCTGGTGGAGCCCGCACTGTGCGAACGCTTCGGCGTGAGCCGCACCGTGGTGCGCCAGGCCTTGCACCGCTTGGCCGAGCTGCGCATTGTGGACATCGTGCCCAACAAGGGGGCCACCGTGGCCCGCCCCGGCCCGCGCGAGACGCGGGACATCTTTGCGGCACGCCGGGTGATCGAGGCGGGCATCGTGCGCACCGTGGCCCGGCGCATTACCCACGGCGAGGTGGAACGCCTCAAGCAGCGCCTGCGCGCCGAGCACGAGGCACTGCACCAGCAAGACCACGCCCGCTGGGTGGCGCTTGCAGGCGGTTTTCACCTTGCGCTGGCCGAGCTGTCGGGAAATGCCGAACTGCAGCGCATCCTGGCAGAGCTGATGACGCGCTGCTCATTGATCGTGGCGCTGTACGAGGCGCCGGGCGAGTCCACCTGCGAGCACCAGGAGCACGAGCAACTGGTGGAGTACCTGGCCCTGCGCGACGGCGCCGCCGCCGCCGATGCGATGGACCGCCATCTGCTGGCATTGGAGTCGCGCCTGCGCTTGCCGCCGGAACGCGACACGCCCTCTGCTTGAGCGCGGTTCCCTGAACGCAGCGCGTTGATCTGCGCCACTGCGTCCCTGCTTCATCCCTTCCCGCCGCTAGCGCGTAGCACTGTGGTGGTGCGCGGGGAGGCTGCCGTGTCTTATTTGGTGCGGCTTTGCACCAGAATTAAAATCGTATACTTTTAAAATTCAATAAAAAATACAATTGAATCAATAATTTAAGTTAACTGGTTGCTGGCATGAAAAGTGAATGTATACGATTGAAAGCGATGGACGTCCCATCGCGACAACCCTGTACAGGAGCTTTTCGCCATGCAACGCCGCCATCTGCTGACCCAAGCGCTCGCCAGCGCAAGCCTCGCCGCACTGCCTGCCCTGGGCCGCGCGGCTGCGCCAGCCTCCCAGCCGCTCAAGATCGGTTTTGTGTATTCCGGCCCCATCTCGGACGTGGGCTGGACCTTCCAGCACGACCTGGGCCGCAAGATGGTGGAAAAAGAGTTTGGCAAGCAGGTGCAGACCGTGTTCGTGGAAAGCGTGCCCGAGGGGCCGGACGCCGAGCGGGTGATCCGCCAACTGGCGTCCGACGGGTGCGGCATGGTGTTCACCACCTCCTTCGGCTTCATGGACCCGACCATCCGCGTGGCGGCCGACTTCCCCCAGGTGGCCTTCGAGCACTGCTCGGGCTACAAGACTGCTGCCAATGTGGGCATCTACCAGACGCGTTTCTACGAAGGCGCCTACCTTCTGGGCGTGATGGCGGGCCGCGCCACCAAGACGAATTCGCTGGGTTACGTTGCGCCGTTTCCCATTCCCGAAGTCATTCGCAACCTGGATGCCTTTGTGCTGGGTGCCCGCAGCGTGAACCCCAAGGCCACGGCCAAGGTGGTGTGGATCAACAGTTGGTACGACCCGGCGCGCGAGCGCGAGGCTGCACAGGCGCTCATCAACCAAGGCGTGGACACCCTCTACCAGAACACCGATTCGCCGGCCATCGTGCAGCTCGCCGAAAGCAAGGGCCTGGTCGCTTTTGGGCAGGACTCGGACATGAGCCGCTTCGGCCCGCGCGCGCACCTGTCGGGCAATGTGCTGAATTGGGGCGTGTACTACGTGCACAAGGTGCGCCAGAAGCTCGCGGGCCAGTGGAGGCCCGAGGACACCAAGTGGGGCATGAAGGAAGGCATCGTGCAGCTTGCGCCGCTGGCCAAGCACACGCCACGCGAGTCGGTGGAGCAGGTGGAGAAGCTGCGCGCCGCCATCGTGGCCGGGCAGTTCCACCCGTTCACGGGCCCCATCAAAGACCAGACCGGCACGCTGCGCGTGGCGGCCGGCAAGACCCTGCCCGAGTCCGAGCTGTGGACCATGAAGTGGTATGTGGAAGGCATTGTGGGCAAGCAGCCGGACTGATGGGTGCACCCCGTGCGCCGCAGAAATGACCCAGAAAGTGACTTGTGATCGACATCGACTTTTCAACCATTGACGCCTACCAGCGCTACAAGCTCATGGCCAGCCTGATCGTGCCCCGGCCGATTGCACTGATCACCACACTGGGGGCAGACGGCACGGTCAACGCTGCGCCGTTCAGCATGTTCAACATGCTGGGCGAAGACCCGCCGGTGGTGATGGTCAGCGTCAACCGTTTGAAGGACGGCCTGCTCAAGGACACGGCGGCCAACATCCTGCGCACGGGCGAGTTCGTGGTGCACATCACCGACGAGGCCATGGCCGAGCGCATGCACGCCTGTGGCGATGCGCTCCCACCTGACCAGAGCGAGCTGGCGCACGCCGGGCTGACGGCGGTGCCTTCGATCAGTGTGGCGCCGCCACGCATTGCCGAAGCCCCTGTGGCGTTCGAATGCGTGCTGCACGAAAAGCTGGAGACGGAAAGCCGATACGTCTTCATTGGCCGCGTCCTGACCCTGGGCGTGCGCGACGGGCTGGTGGACACCGAGCGCTGGCGCGTGCGCCTGCAGGATTTCCATCCCGTGGGGCGTTTTGGCGCCAGCTTTTACGTGCGCACCAGCGACCGGTTTGCACTCGGTGCGCAAACGCAGCTATCGCCGCCACCGCACCCGGGGGCACCGGCCGTGCCGGTGTCCCATTCCACGGCCATTGACGAAATGTGAGGAGCCTTGCCCATGTCCACGCCGTCTTCTTCCTCTCTTTCTTTGACCTCTCCTGCTTTTACCGCCCCTGATTTGACCTCCGTGTCCTCCTTTACCGCGCAGGACCACGCCGCCATGCGTCTGGCCATTGCTGCATCGCGCGAGGCCCGCGCACGTGGCGACAACCCCTTTGGCGCCACGCTGGTGTCGCCGCAGGGCGAGGTGCTGCTGGTGGCCCGCAACAACCAGAACACCAGACGCGATTGCACCGGCCATGCCGAACTGGTGCTGGTGCGCGAGGCGGCGGACCAGCTTGGCCCGCAGGCACTGCGTGGTGCCACGGTGTTTGCGAGCGGCGAACCCTGTGCCATGTGCAGCGGCGCCATGTTCTGGGCCGGCGTGGGCCGGGTGGTGTATGCCGCCACGCAGCACGACATCGCCCAGGCGCTGGGGGGGCCGCTACTGCCAGCAGGTTGCGCCGAATTGCTCTCGGCGGCCCAGCCGCCGGTGGCTGTGCAGGGAGAACTTTTGCGCAGTGAGGCGGCGGCGGCCTTGCGGGGCGAATGAGGGAAGGGCGGTCGTCAGCGCCACCGCCGCCCAAATCCCAAGCCGAGCGCGCAGTTTCAATGAGCGGACCTTTGAGGGGCGCGGTGTAAAGTCCCGGCAAATTTCACCACCCCCACCGTACAGCGCGGCAAACCCAGGCAGCGGCATACGTGATGGCGTATGACAGGAATGCAGGCCCCCGTATGAGAGACCAAGCCCTTTTCGACAAGATAGACCTCCATCTCATAAGGGTCTTGCACACCGTGTTGACTGAGCGCAGCGTATCGAGGGCCGCCGTCCGCCTGGGCATGCACCAGCCGGCGGTGTCTGCGGCGTTGAAACGGCTGCGCGATCTGTCGGGCGACCCGCTGCTGGTGCGCTCGGGCGCCAACATGATGCCCACGGATGCGGCGCTGCGCATGGTGGAGCCCGCTGGCGCCATCCTGCGCTCTGCCGAGGCGCTGTTCTCGGATGCGCGGGGCTTCGACCCCCGCACCTCCACCCGCACATTCCGCGTGGCGGCCAGTGATTACCTGGACCCGCTTTTCCTGCCCCAGCTCGTGGCCCGTATCAAGGTGGAGGCGCCACTGTGCCCCATCGAGATCCTGCCCCTGTCTGCCGACGCGCACTACCACGCCCACCTGGCGCAGGGCGACGTGGATGTGGTGATCGGCAACTGGCCCCAGCCGCCGGACGACTTGCACATGGGCCGGCTGTTCGGCGACGAGGTCGTTTGCCTGGTGCGCAAAGACCATCCGGCCGTGCGGCGCGGCTGGGATGTGGAAGGCTGGCTGGCCGCCGAGCACGTTGCCCCCACACCCACCCACCCGGGCGCGCGTGGGGTGATCGATGCGCACCTGGACGGCATAGGCCTGCAGCGCAACATCACCGCGCGGTGCGCGCATTTCAGCCTGATTCCCGACATCGTGGCATCGAGCTTGCTTGTGCTGACAACCGGCCGCCAGTATTGCGAGCGCTACGTCGGCCAGCTCCCGCTCGCCATCCTGCCGTGCCCTGTGCAGTTTCCGCGGCTGATGTATTACCAGCTCTGGCATGCCCGCACGCACCACTCCGCCGCAGCCGCCTGGTTGCGCGAGTGTGTGAAGGCTGTGGCTGCTTCGCTACGAAAAGAATAGCTGCTAGCGCTTATCCATCAAGCGCAAGAAGGTGTTTTGATTCAAAAAAACAAGCCATCAAACTGAGAGACAATCCCCCGCATGAGTTCACCTCCCATCCCACCCGCTCCGGGCTCGGCGCCGCCCCGGCTGCAGCTTGCGGGCATCACCAAGCGCTATCCGGCCGTGGTGGCCAACAGCGGCGTGTCGCTGACGGTGCTGCCCGGCGAAATCCATGCGGTCCTGGGCGAAAACGGCGCTGGCAAGTCCACGCTGATGAAGATCATCTACGGCTCGGTCAAACCCGACGAAGGCAGCGTGTTCTTCAACGGCCAGGCTGTGCAGGTGCGCAACCCGCAAGAGGCGCGGGCCCTGGGCATTGCCATGGTGTTCCAGCACTTCAGCCTTTTCGACACGCTGACCGTGGCCGAGAACGTGTGGCTGGGTCTGGACAAGAGCCTGTCGCTGGCCGAGGTGACCAGCCGCATCACCGCCAAGGCCGCAGAATACGGCCTCGACATCGACCCCCTGCGCCCTGTGCACACCCTGAGCGTGGGCGAGATGCAGCGCGTGGAAATCATCCGCGCCCTGCTGACCAACCCCAAGGTGTTGATCCTGGACGAGCCGACCTCGGTGCTCACGCCCCAGGCGGTCGAAAAGCTTTTTGTGGTGCTGCGCAAGCTGGCCAGCGAGGGCTGCAGCATCCTCTACATCAGCCACAAGCTGCACGAAATTCGCGCGCTGTGCACTGCCTGCACGGTGCTGCGGGGCGGCAAGGTGACGGGCGTGTGCAACCCGGCAGAGGAATCCAACGCGTCGCTGTCGCGCCTGATGATCGGCGCCGAGCCACCTGCGCTCGAGCACCGCGCGGTGCAGACCGGCAATACCGTGCTGCGAGTGCAAGGCCTGTCGCTGCCGCGGGCCGACCAGTTTGGCGTTCAGCTCATCGACCTGCAGTTCGAGGTGAAGGCGGGCGAGGTGGTGGGCATTGCCGGTGTGTCGGGCAATGGGCAAAAAGAGCTGCTCTACGCGCTGTCGGGCGAAGACCAGCGCGCCGAGCCGGCCAGCATCCAGGTGTCCGGCCAGAACGCCGGCCGCATGGGCCCGAGCCAGCGCCGTGCGCTGGGCCTGCACTTTGTGCCCGAAGAGCGCCTGGGCCGCGGCGCCGTGCCCACCATGGGGCTGGCGCACAACCTGCTGCTTACCCGCACCAATGCGGTCGGCGGCGGTGGCTGGATCAAGGTGGGCGCGCTGCAAAAACATGCCGAAGACATCATCCGGCGCTTCAATGTGAAGGCGGGTGGCCCCAACGCAGCGGCCAAGTCGCTGTCGGGCGGCAACCTGCAAAAGTTCATCGTGGGGCGCGAGATTGATGCTGCACCCAAGCTGCTCATCGTCTCCCAGCCCACCTGGGGCGTGGATGTGGGCGCGGCAGCGCAGATTCGCGGTTCCATCCTGGCGCTGCGCGATGCAGGCTGCGCGGTGCTGGTGGTGAGTGAGGAGCTGGACGAATTGTTTGAAATCTGCGACCGGCTGCATGTGGTGGCTAAGGGCCATCTTTCGCCTTCGGTGGACCGGGCCGATGCCACCGTCGAGCGCATCGGTGAATGGATGAGCGGGCTGTGGCACGCCGATGTGCAGGCGCATCTCGCGCAGCAGGGCCGACAGGCTGCTAATGGGGAGGTGCAGCATGCTTAAGCTGGAACCACGTCCTCAGGCGTCCCGGTTGTGGACCTATGGTTCGCCGCTGCTGGCGCTGGCCGTGACGGTGTTGATTGGTGTAGCCCTGTTCATGGCATTGGGCAAAGACCCGGTGCGTGGCCTGCAGGTGTTTTTCTGGGAGCCCATCAAGTCGCAGTACGCCATTGGCGAGTTGATGGTCAAGGCCACGCCGCTGCTGCTCATCGCCTTGGGGCTGGCCGTGTGCTTTCGGTCCAACGTGTGGAACATCGGCGCCGAGGGCCAGTTCGTCATCGGCGCGGTGGTGGCGGGCGGTGTCGCACTGCTGGCCGACAAGACGACGGGGCCATGGATTGTGCCCGCCATCCTGGTGGCAGGTGTGTTGGGCGGCATGGCGTGGGCGGGGCTCACGGCGTTGCTGCGCGACAAGTTCAACGCCAACGAAATCCTGGTGAGCCTGATGCTGGTCTATGTGGCCACGCTGGTCCTGGGCTACCTCGTCTATGGTCCGTGGAAGGACCCCATGGGCTACAACTTTCCGCAGACAAAGACGTTTGAAAAGGTCACGCAGATCCCGCGGCTGATGCAAGGCTCGCGCGTGTCCATCGGCCTGCTCCTGGCCTTGGCGGGCGCCGCCGCGCTGTGGGTCTTCCTGTTCCGCACGCGGGCGGGTTTTGCCCAGCAGGTGGGCGGGCTGGCACCGGCGGCGGCGCGGTACGCAGGGTTCTCATCGCGCAAGGCCTTGTGGACGGCGCTGTTGATCTCAGGCGGCGCGGCAGGTCTGGCTGGCGCGCTGGAGGTGGCGGGGCCCATCGGCCAGCTCACGCCTTACGTGCCTGCGGGCTATGGTTTCGCAGCCATCATCGTGGCGTTTGTGGGGCGCTTGCACCCCGTTGGAATGATTCTTTCGGCCATTCTCATGAGCATGTTCTACATCGGCGGAGAACTCGCGCAGTCGCGCCTCGGGCTGCCCAAATCACTGACCGGCGTATTTCAGGGCTTGCTGTTGTTCACGCTGCTGGCCTGTGACACCCTGATTGCCTACCGCATCCGCTGGGTGGGCGCCAAGAAGGTGGTGGCTTGATGGAATCCTATGCACTCCTCATCGGCGCCACGCTGAGCGCAGGCACCGTGTTGGCCATTGCAGCGCTGGGCCTGCTCATCAACGAAAAGGCGGGCATCGTGAATCTGGGGGCGGAGGGCATGATGCTCTGCGCCGCCATCGCGGGCTTTGCGACCGTGGTGCACACGGGTAACACCTGGCTGGGATTTGCTGCTGGCATGGCGGCCGGTGCTTTGCTGGCGGCCATCTTTGGCGTGCTGGTGATCTGGCTCAACACCAACCAGTACGCAACTGGCCTTGCACTCAGCCTGTTTGGCGTGGGGTTCTCTGCGTTTGCGGGCATCAGCTACGTGCAAGCCAAGCTGCCCGAGCTGCCCAAGTACGTCATCCCGGTGCTGGGCGATGTGCCGCTGCTGGGCCCCGCGCTGTTCCGCCAGCACCCGCTGGTGTACCTCACCATGCTCTTGGTGGCGGGGCTGATCTGGTTCCTGTACCGCTCGCGGGCGGGCCTGGTGCTGCGCTCGGTGGGTGAGTCGCCCGAGTCGGCCCACGCGCTGGGCTACCCCGTGCGCCGCATCCGCCTGGCTGCCGTTGTGGCTGGGGGCTCTTTGTGCGGGCTGGCGGGTGCCTACATCTCCACCGTGTACACCCCGCTGTGGGTGGAAGGCATGGTGGCCGGGCGCGGCTGGATCGCGCTGGCACTCACCACCTTCGCCACCTGGCGCCCGGCACGGGTGTTGCTTGGTGCGTACCTGTTTGGCGGCGTGACAATGCTGCAGTTTCACCTGCAGGCCACCGGTGTGCAGTTGGCCAGCCAACTGCTGAGCATGCTGCCGTATGTGGCCACCATCGTGGTGCTGGCCCTGATCTCGCGCAACCCCACGTGGATCCGTGTGAACATGCCCGCGTCGCTGGGCAAGCCGTTCTACCCGGGGTCGTAGTGCGATGGCGTCGCGCCGATGACCGTATGCGGTTGCAGACGGTTACCACGGGGTAGAACTCGCACCATAATCGCTGTTTCGTTCCGTTCGCCAACTGTTGTTGTAAACCTTGCTTTTTTCTCACATAAGGAAAACGTCATGACTGATCTGCAGAAACGCTCCCTGCTCAAGGTGGCAGCCCTCTCCGCTGTGGCGGCCGCCGCCCTGGTGGGCTGCGGCAAGAAGGAAGAGCCCGCACCGGCTCCTGCCCCTGCGCCAGCCCCGGCCGCCGAGGCCCCAGCGCCCAAGGCCGAGCCCCTGAAGATCGCGTTTGCCTATGTGGGCCCTGTGGGCGATGGCGGCTGGACGTTTGCCCATGACAACGGCCGCAAGGCACTGGAAAAGGAATTTGGCGACAAGGTGGTGACGAGCTTCGTGGAAAGCGTGCCCGAATCCGCTGATGCCGAGCGCGTGCTGCGCGACATGGCTGGCCAAGGCAACAAGCTGATCTTCGGCACCACCTTTGGCTACATGAATTCCATCGAAAAGCTCGCTCCCGAGTTCAAGGATGTGAAGTTCGAGCACGCCACCGGCTACAAGACGGCCGAGAACATGCGCACCTACGACAGTCGCACCTATGAAGGTGCCTATATGGCTGGCGTGATCGCCGGCGCCATGACCAAGTCCAACACACTGGGCGTGGTGGGCTCGGTGCCAATCCCTGAAGTGATCCGCAACATCAACAGCTTCACGCTGGGTGCCCAGTCGGTCAATCCCAAGATCAAGACCAAGGTGGTGTGGGTGAACGAATGGTTCAGCCCACCCAAGGAAACCGAAGCCGCCACCAGCCTGATCAACGGCGGTGCTGACGTGCTGTTCCAGAACACGGACTCGCCCGCCGTGCTGAAAACAGCACAAGAAAAGGGCAAGCGCGCCTTCGGCTGGGATTCCGACATGACCGCCTACGGCCCCAAGGCCCACCTGGCATCGGCCGTGATCAACTGGGGCCCGTACTACATCAAGGCCACCAAGGACGTTCTGGACGGCACCTGGACGACCGGCCAAAGCTGGTGGGGTGTGAAGGAAGGCGCAATCGACATCGTGTCCATTGCCGAAGACGTGCCTGCAGAAACCAAGGCCAAGGTGGAAGAGATCAAGAAGGGCCTGGCCGATGGCACCTACAACATCTGGAAGGGACCCATCGTGGGCCAGGATGGCAAGGAAGTCTTGGCCAAGGACGTGGTCGCCGACGACAAGTTCCTGGGCGGCGTGAACTTCTACGTCAAGGGCGTGGAAGGCAAGATCCCCGGCGGCGAGAAGAAGTAAGCCATCGCATGATGGCAGCGCAGCAGCAGGCCTAGGCTTGCCAGCTGCGTCTGGGAGGGCTGCCTGTGGGCAGCCCTTTTTTGTTTGATGGGCAGGAGGGGTTCAACATGGTCGAACGCAGTTTGTGGCACCCGGTGGCATTGGCGGGGGATGTGGCACAGACCCCGGTGGCCGTGCAGTTGCTTGGGCAGGGGGTGGTGCTGTGGCGCGATGCCACTGGCGCCGTGCAGGCCTTTGCAGACCGGTGCCCACACCGCGGCGCGCGGCTGTCGCTGGGCCGCATCACAGCGTCGGGCCAACTGGAGTGCCCCTACCACGGCTGGCAGTTTGCAGCCGGCGGTCAGTGCACACACGTGCCCGCTTTGCCTGATTTTGTGCCACCGCCCGGACACTGCGCGCAGGCGTTCGAGGCCTGCGAAGCCCACGGGCTGGTGTGGGTGCGGCTGGAGGGCGGAAAGGCCAGCGAGGCTGGCGAGACGGCCTTGCCGCAATTCGCCGCCGAATCCGACGGCCGCCTGCGCAAAGTGCTGTGTGGCCCCTACGACGTGGCGACCAGCGCGCCGCGCATTGTCGAAAATTTTCTGGACATGTCGCACTTCGGCTTCGTGCACGACGGCTGGCTGGGCAGCCGCGAGGCCACGGCCATTGACGACTACCGCGTGGAGGCTACGCCCACCGGCGTGTTGGCCACCGGCTGCAAGGCCTGGCAGCCGCAATCCAATCTGCATTCCACAGCGCCCGCACAAGTGGAATACACCTACGAGGTCACGGCGCCGTATGCCGCCGTGCTGACCAAAGTCCCCGAAGCGGGCACCACTGCCGTGCAGGACTGGCGTGAATCGATTGCGCTGTACATCTGCCCGGTGACGCCCGTGCAAAGCCGTGTGTGGTTCCGCCTGGCCGTGGCCGATTTCGAGTCGGCCGACGAGAAGCTGCAGGATTTCCAGCACACCATCTTCACGCAGGACCAACCGGTGCTGGAATCCCAAATGCCGCAGTGCCTGCCGCTTGATCTGCGGGCCGAGTTGCATACCGCCGCCGACAAGGCATCATCTGCCTACCGCCGCTTTCTGCGCCAGCGCGGCATCACCTTTGGAGTTTGCTGATGTTCAAAGTCCCACCGATTTCTGCGGAACGCTTGCCAGGGCTGCTGCGTGCCATGCCCAAGGCCGAGCTGCACATCCACATCGAAGGTTCGCTGGAGCCCGAGCTGATCTTTGCACTGGCGCAGCGCAACGGGCTCACGCTGCCCTACGCCGACGTGGAAGCCCTGCGCAGCGCCTATGCGTTCACCAATCTTCAGAGCTTTCTGGACATCTACTATGCAGGTGCCAGCGTGCTGCTGCACGAGCAGGATTTCTACGACATGGCCCTGGCCTACCTGCGTCGCGCGGCGCAGGACAACGTGCTGCACGCGGAGATCTTCTTCGATCCCCAGACCCATACCGAGCGCGGCGTGGCCATTGAGACGGTCATCAACGGCCTGCACCGCGCCTGCGCCGATGCACGCCGAGAGCTGGGCATCAGTGCCACGCTGATCCTGTGCTTCCTGCGCCACTTGAGCGAAGAATCCGCATTCGAGACGCTGGAGCAGGCGCAGCCGCTTTTGGACAAGATTGTGGGCGTCGGCCTGGACTCCAGCGAAGTCGGCCACCCGCCGGAAAAGTTTGCCCGCGTGTTCGCCCGTTGCCGCGAACTGGGGCTGCGCCTGGTGGCCCACGCGGGCGAGGAGGGCCCGCCTGCCTACATCTGGAGCGCGCTGGATGTGCTCAAGGTCGAGCGCATCGACCACGGCGTACAGGCCGTGCACGACGCTGCCCTGATGCAGCGTCTGGCGCAAGACCGCATTGCGCTCACGGTGTGCCCGCTGTCGAACCAGAAGCTGTGTGTGTTTCCTGACCTGGCCGACCACAATCTGGGCAAGTTGCTGGATGCCGGGCTGGCAGCCACGGTGAACTCGGACGACCCAGCCTACTTTGGCGGCTACATCAACGAGAACTTCACCCAGGTGTTTGCAGCTACTGGCCTCACGGCAAAGCATGCGTATCAGCTGGCGTTCAACAGTTTCGAGGCGAGCTTTGCTGGCAACGCCGACAAGCGCGCCTGGGAACACAAGCTCAAGGAAACGTTTGAGCGTTGTGTGGAACACGACTACTGATCTACCGTCTGCGTGCGCAGCAAGTTTTGCGGTGCTTCTGAGTGCACCGCAATGGGATGGTTGAGCTGTTTTGCGCCCCAACCCGGAGCAGGCGCCAAAGGCGCGTGAAGCAAAAAACTCGGGTAAACCCTAAAATGTGTCGTTTTGTACGCGCGGATTGCTCATTGGTGGTGCATCCGGCGTAGGGCCATCGCCACGGCGTGCCCCGCTTTGGCGCGCGCGGAGCGTGTCTCTGCTAACGGGTTTTTCCCTTCATGTTTCTCAATCAACTTTCCATCGGCAAGCGCCTGACCCTGGTGCTGGGCGTCATCCTGGCGCTGTTTTTTGTCAGCAGCGTCGTTGCGGTCGTCAAGCTCAACCAACTGGGCAGCGAAATCAGCACCATGGTGGACGACAACATCAAGACCGAGCGTGCCGGCTCGGACTGGCTGCGGCACACCACCTCGGGCGTGCAGCGCGCGGCGGCCATCGCCAAGAGCAGCGATGCCAGCCTGATTCCTTACTTTGCCCCGGCCACCGCAGCGTCCATCGGCCAGACCAATGAGCTGCAGAAGTTCATCGAATCCAAGATGCTCACGCAGGAAGACAAGGCGCTCTTCGCCAAGGTTGGCGATCTGCGCAAAAGCTACCTTGCCGCCCGCGAGGAAGTGAGCAAGCACAAACAAGCGGGCGACGCCGATGCCGCCAGCCGCGTGTTTGCAGAGCGCTTTGAACCCACTTCGCGTGACTACCTGGCAGGCGTGCAGCAACTGGTCGACATGCAGCGTACGCGCCTGGACGAAGCTGGCAAACGCAGCGAGGCGTTGCGCGCCCAGACCACGTTGCTGCTGCAGATCTGCACGGGCGTCTCTCTGCTTCTGGGGGCCTTGCTGGCCTGGCTGCTGGCCAACAGCATCACGCGCCCAGTGCGCCACGCTGAAGCCATTGCCGAAGCGATTGCGAACATGGACCTGACGGGCTCGCCACAAGCGAGCTACGCCAATGACGAAACCGGCCGCCTGCTGCGTGCGCTCGATGTGATGCGCGCGGCGCTGCACAGCTCGCTGCAGCAGGTGCGCGGCGTGGTGGACAGCATCTCCACCGCCAGCACCCAGATCGCCATCGGCAACCAGGACCTGAGCGCCCGCACCGAGCAGACCGCCAGCAGCCTGCAGGAAACGGCGAGCTCGATGGAGGAGCTCACCAGCACCGTGCGCCAGAGCGCGGACTCCGCAGTGCAGGCCAACCAGCTGGCTGCTTCGGCGGCCCAGGTGGCGCAGCGCGGCGGCGATGTGGTGGCCCAGGTCGTGAACACCATGGACGAGATCAACACCAGCAGCAAGAAGATCGCCGACATCATCGGCACGATTGACGGCATTGCCTTCCAGACCAACATCCTGGCACTGAACGCGGCTGTGGAAGCGGCCCGCGCGGGCGAGCAAGGGCGCGGTTTTGCGGTGGTGGCCAGCGAGGTGCGTTCGCTGGCCCAGCGTTCGGCCAACGCGGCCAAGGAAATCAAGACGCTCATCGGCGTGTCGGTGGAGAAGGTCGAATCCGGTGCCGCGCTGGTGCAGAACGCTGGCAGCACCATGACGGAGATCGTGAGCTCGGTGCGCCGCGTGACGGACATCATCGGCGAGATCAGCGCCGCAGCGTCCGAACAAAGCCAGGGCATTGGCCAAGTGAACGTCGCGGTGAGCCAGCTTGACCAAATGACCCAGCAGAATGCAGCGCTGGTGGAAGAGTCGACCGCGGCCGCCGAGAGCCTCAAGGAGCAGGCCTCGCGCCTGTCGGGCGTGGTGGGTGCGTTCCGCTTGGGCAACGCTGTGCCGGGTGCTTACAGTGCGCATGGCGCGTCTGCCCCGCAATCCGTGCAGGCACTGCGCTTGAATTGAACGGTTTTTCAGACTGTTGCCCAACGCCCGGGGCAGGGCTCGCTCCACAAGCAGTTCCCGGGCATTTACCGATTGCGGGCTATGC
>JBCNOJ010000064.1:0-15474 GCA_039593925.1 Acidovorax sp. | reverse complement strand
GCCTCGCGCAGCTACGACGCCGACCAGGGTGCCTCGTTTGAAACCTACGCCTCGATCCGCATCCGCGGCTCGATGATCGACGAGATCCGCCGCGGCGACTGGGTGCCGCGTTCGGTGCAAGCGTCCGGCGCTGTGGGCAGGACGTGCGGGTTGGTGCTTTCAGCCGCTGGATGTGGACGCCATGCGCGCGGCCCTCAAAAGCTCCAAGGGCGTGGGCAACTTCCGCAACCTCTTTTACTACTCGCCCAACGGCAAAGAAAAAGGGATTCAGCTGATCCCCATCGGCGAGGCCGCTGCAAAGGACGAGTTTTTCAACATCAAGAACGTGAGCCGTGATGACCAGCTGGCCGCCCACCGCGTGCCCCCGCCGCTTATGGGGGTGGTGCCTGCAAACGCGGGCGGCTTTGGCGATGTGGTGAACGCGGCGAAGGTGTTTGCCCGCAATGAGATCCAGCCGCTGCAGACGATTCTGGCTACGGCGATCAACACGTGGGCCGGGGAAACCGTGGCGGCGTTTGACCCCTACCAGCTGCCGTCCATCGAGCCCGCAGAGGGTGGCGGTCTGGTGAAGTAGCCCGGCGCCTCTGCTCCAGAATGGTGCCCTCACAACTGAGGGAACCATGAAGCATCACATCTCAATTTCATTGGCACTTCTGGCAGCTGCAGCGGCCACCACGGCAGCAGCGCAGGACATGGCCGCTGGCGCGAAGTTGGCGCGGGAAACCGTGGACCTTATCAGCATGCAAGACCACATGATGGTCACCGCGATCAGGCAAAAGAATGATCGGAAAGGGGCAGCTGATTACCAGCGCTTCATCTTGGATCCCATCGCGCGGCTGTCAGATCAGTGGACCGCCCAGCCCCCGACCGTGAAGGTTCACTACGTGGCCTGCGCGACAGCGCTGCAGGAACATGAGAACCACGCGCGCGACAGTTTCAAGGCTGGTCAGGTTGGCAAACCCAGCAGCTTGAGGGGCCAGGCAGTCGAGACTTGCCGCGCAACCATAGGCCACCCCGGTGGAGCAGCGCAAAGGTAGGCGCGGCCTACCTGTCGAAGCTCTCTTGCGCGGCCTGCAGCCGTTCGTTCACCGGCTCCAGCAGCGCAGTGACATGGGCGCAACTGACCATGGCTGCGCCTGCTTTGCTTAGCAGCGCTGTGAGGGCATCCAGCTGCGCGCAGGCCTGCGCCATGGACGTGACAGGATCTGCAGCAGCTGTCGGTGGCAATTCGGGCGTGTTCTTCATAGCTCAATTGTCTGAGAGCGTCCAATGAAAAACACCCTTGAAAAGCGCTTGTTTTGGGAACATTTGCCAGAAAAAAGGCCAAATCGCGGGGTAGTTAGCGGTCAGAGGCGAAATCTAGATCAGAAAGAAGAGGCCGCAGCAGCTGCCGAAGGTGGCTCGCTGGCACAGGCGCATCAGCTGCAGCGCCTAGTAGGTAGTCAATCGCTGCGAGGGAACGGAACGCATCCGTAAGCGCACCCTCCGCGTCAACGTTTCCAGTCAATCGTTCAGAACTCTCTGTCACTTACTCCCCCTTTGTGCTGTATGAAAACACAGTATCCAAAAAGAGGGCGTGTCAGTCAATGACAGTAGTCACCACTCATTCAAATGCCCCTTTGGCCCGCACGGGATGCCGGGCTTAGACGCGACCCCGCCGTGACATGCACAGGCGCCCTCCCAGCCTGTACCCAACCCCCCTGTGCACCCCGCCAGGCCCCCCCGAACCCCGCCTGCGACCCCTAGCGCGCGGTCGAGACCCCGCCGCGCCCGCCCGCTTAATGTGTCGCTTTCGACGGCAGCGACGGGCCAGGGGCAAACAAGGCCCGGCGCGCCTTTCCCTGGCGTTTTTGGATGCGGATCTGCGACGGGCTTTGACGGGTTTTGCGTTGCTTTCGGGGGCAGCTCCCCGCCCGGTGGTTTCAACACGGCCACCAGCCATTCCAGTTCAGGTTCGGGGGAAACCTGATTCCCTGATGACTGCTGAAAACTGCCTGGGAAGCCGCTCCAGGCCTAGCTTTGGCTGGTTAGGACAGGTTCTGATCTGGGCTGATCTAAATTAGGGTGACTGCCTAACCTATTGATTTCATTGACTATTTTCAACAGGCGCAGTCAGTACCAATTACCCTAACGTGATTAGATTGAAATTAGATAAATATCAGGGTTGGCAGCAAAGCGCAGAGCAAGCGCTGGCGCGGCTCTCCGGGCTTTCTGCTGGCGTGGTTAGGAAAATCAGGCCCGCCCCGAACCCCCACCGGAATTCTGGGGCGGCGGAACCTTGCGCGCGCCGTGCGCCTGCATGCGCGTAGAGAAAGTGGACGTTTACCGGGCTGCTGGTCAAGGCCGCAGCATGGGCGCCTGCGGGGCGCGATGTGGTCGATAATGGGTGCGTGACTTTTGCGTGAGTGGTTCACGCAGGCCCCTGCAGCTCTGTGCAGAACTACAGGGTGTGGGCGCCGTAAGTCGTTGAATTTGCAGGGGTATGTTTGGTTTCGGCGGGCTACGAACCAAGGGGTCGTGGGTTCGATTCCTGCCAGCCGCACCAACAGGTAAGCCCTGATATCGAAAGGTATCAGGGCTTTTTCCTTTGTCCAATGGATTTGCACTTTTGGGATCAGACGATGAGCAAGGCGTTTACCAAAGAGTCCGAGGGCGCTGACGACGATGAGCTGGCCTTACCTCCGTTGCCTGTGGGGGGTAAAAACTACATTACGCCGTGGGGCTATGCGAGGCTGCGCAATGAGTTGCTGGACCTGATAGACAACGAGCGTCCAAAGATTGTGGACGTGGTGCATTGGGCTGCCAGCAATGGAGATCGCTCCGAAAACGGCGACTATCTGTACGGAAAGAAGCGCTTGCGCGAGATTGATCGACGCATTCGCTTCCTGACCAAACGTCTTGAAATCGCTGAGGTAGTGGATCCCAGCCTTCATCTGGGCAGTGACCAAGTTTTTTTTGGCGCGCGGGTGACCTATCTGGACGATGAAAGCGGCGAGCGTACAGTCACGATCATGGGGATCGATGAAGCGGACAGCCGAGAGTCGCAGGTTAGCTGGGTATCGCCTGTGGCGCGTGCATTGTTGCGGGCGCGTGTAGGGGATGAAGTGCAACTGCCCACCCCGGGCGGTGTTCGCACTCTGGAGGTGCTTGAGGTGGAGTATCCAGCCTCGCGATCGCCGTCAGCGGGATAGCTCCGCCAAGCTGCCCTGGCCTCAGGGCTGCGGAGTAATGCGTGCTGCGCGAATTACAGCTTGGGTGCGGCGCAGATTGCGAAGCGCCAGTTCCAGATGGGTTTGGTCGCGTACAGCAACAATGAAACGCAGGTCGGTCGTGTCGAGCGCTGCTTCGTCGTCCATGTCGACATGGGTAATGTCTGCTTCGGAATTTGCCAACTCAGCGGCCACACGCGCAAGCACGCCTTTGCCGTTGGTGACAGTCACCACGACACCGGTCTCAAACATGCGCGTCGGTTCATCAGACCAGTCCACGGCGATAAACCGCTCGCTGTCCTTGTGCTGCAGGCGTTTTGCCACGCCGCAGTGCGCGTTGTGGACAACCAAGCCTTCGCCACGGCCTAGGTAGCCGACGATGCTGTCGCCGGGTACGGGGCGGCAGCAGGGTGCATACTGCACTGAGGCGTTTTCACTGCCGTCCAACGTCACCGCACCTTGAGAAAGGGTCTCGTGCGAGGTGTAGCGCTCACGTGTCATGAGCAGTGCGTCCGGTCGATGACCGTGCTCCGACATCAAGACCATCAACCGCTTGGCAACGATGCTGGCGATGCGTTTGCCGAGGCCGAGATCCGTCATCAGCTCGCTGCGTGTCCGGTTACCGGTGAACCGCAGAAGTTTGTCCCACAGAGGCTGGGTGGCTGCGTCAACGGGGGGCAACTTTGTCAGCCCTTCAGCGCGTATCGCTTGCGTGAGAAGCTTTTCACCCAGGCTTTCCGATTCGGCATGGGCCAGAGTTTTGAGATAGTGCCTGATCTTGGAGCGCGCGCGACCGGTGCGCACAAATCCCAGCCACGCTGGGTTGGGCGTTGACACGGGGTCTGTGATGATTTCCACCACATCGCCGTTCTTGAGCTCAGTGCGAAGAGGAACCTGTTCGTTGTTGATCTTCGCTGCCGTGGTTCTGTCGCCCACATTGCTGTGGATGGCATAAGCAAAATCCACGACCGTGGCGCCACGCGGCAGGGCCATGATCTGGCTTTTTGGCGTAAAAACATAGACCGCGTCGGGGAATAGATCCACTTTGACGTGGTCCCAAAACTCCGCGGCGTCGCGTGTTTCGTTCTGAATGTCCAGTAGCGACTGCAACCACTTGGTGCCCAGCCGCTCGGCGGAAGAGCCATCGCCGTCCTGTGCCTTGTACAGCCAGTGCGCAGCCACGCCAGCCTCGGCAATCACATGCATTTCGTCGGTGCGCATCTGAAATTCGATGTTCACGCCAGAAGGGCCCACCAACGTGGTGTGCAGCGATTGGTAGCCATTGAGCTTGGCAATGGCGATGTGATCCTTGAACTTGCCGGGCACCGGCTTGTACATCTGGTGCAGCACACCCAACGCGGTATAGCAGTCTGTGATGGTGGGTACGATCACCCGAAAGCCATAGATGTCTGTCACTTGGGCAAAGCTCAAGTGCTTGAGATCCATCTTCTGGTAAATGGCATACAGCGTTTTCTCCCGGCCGGCCAGGCGCACCTGCATGCCAATTTTTGAAAAAGCGGTATCCACCTCTGTCTGAACCCGCTGAACCAAGTCGCGCCGACGGTTGCGGGATCTGTTAACGGCTTTGGAAAGCGTGGCATAGCGCCAAGGGTGCAGGTGCCTGAACGCCAGATCTTGCAGCTCGCGGTAGGTTTGGTTCAACCCCAAGCGGTGGGCGATTGGCGCGTAGATCTCCAGGGTTTCCGAAGAAATGCGGCCCCATTTGCTACGCGGCATGTCCGACAACGTGCGCATGTTGTGTGTGCGATCTGCCAGCTTGATCAGGATGACGCGCACATCCCTCGCCATGGCCAGCAACATCTTGCGAAAGGACTCAGCCTGGTTTTCCTCCCGCGTGTTGAACTGCAGCTTGTCCAGTTTGGTGAGGCCGTCCACCAGCTCTGCCACAGGAGCGCCGAAACGGTCGATCAGGTCAGCCTTGGTGACGCCACAGTCTTCCATCGCGTCGTGCAGCAAGGCGGCCATCAGGGCTTGCGCATCCAGCTTCCATGTGGCGCACTGGGCTGCCACGGCAATGGGGTGGGTGATGTAAGGTTCGCCGCTGTTGCGCAACTGGCCCAGATGCGCTTCATCGGCAAACCGGTAGGCCTGGCGCACCTGCTCGATGCTGGTGGCATCCAGGTAGTCCAAGCTGTCTGTCAGCGCCGCAAAGCTGGCCGCGGCTGCGTTGGCTGCTGCCGCGGCGGCCGAAAGGGTGCCAGCCAGCGGGGGATCTCCGGGCCGGGAGGGCGTTGCAGAAGGTGAATTGAGCACCGCGTTCATGCCTTAAATGTAGCGCGGGAGGGGATCAGGCTGCCTCAGGACAAAAAAAAGCACCGCTGGCGCGGTGCTTTTTGCGGGGTGTGCCCCGTGAAACTTCAACCAGGAACCTTTTTGAGCATTTCCAAGCCCACTTTGCCGTCCGCGATTTCACGCAGGGCGGTCACGGCAGGCTTGTTGCGGCTTTCGATGCGGGGAGCATGGCCCTGGCTCAGCATGCGAGCGCGGTACGTGGCGGCCAACACGAGCTGAAAACGGTTTGGGATCTTTTCCAGGCAATCTTCTACGGTGATGCGTGCCATCGTTGTGTACTCCGGGGAATTCAGGTGATATTGAGCGACGTGAAGGTGTCAGCACGGGCGCGGCGCTGGGCGGCGTACTTCAGGCGCTGGGCATGAACCACGGCTTTGAGGTCAAAAAGCGCGCGTTCAAACAACTCGTTGATTATAACGAAGTCAAATTTGCTGACCTGTGCCATCTCAATGGCCGCATTTTTGAGGCGTACCTCAATCACGTCTGCCGAGTCTTCCCCACGTCGCTCCAACCGCGAACGCAGCTCTTCCCAACTGGGCGGCAGGATGAACACCAGCACGGCGTTGGCAAAGGCTTGCTTGATCTGCAGTGCGCCCTGGAAGTCGATCTCCAGAATGACGTCCGAGCCCTGGGCGATGCGCTCTTCAATGGCTTTTTTGGAGGTGCCGTAGCGATTGCCGTGGACATGCGCCCACTCAACAAAGGCATTGCCCTCGACCATGGCGTCGAACTCGGACTCGGAGGCAAAAAAATACTCGCGGCCGTGTTTTTCCTGGCCACGCGGAGCGCGGGTGGTGTGCGAGATGGACGGGTGAACGTGGGAGTCCAGCTCCAGCAGCGCCTTGACCAAGCTGGATTTACCAGCCCCGCTCGGGGCCGCCACTACGATGAGATTTCCTGGATAGTCCATGGTTGATGTGCGCCAGGCGCTATCAAAAAGTGAGTTTTATTCGATATTCTGCACTTGCTCGCGCATTTGCTCGATGAGCACCTTCATGTCCACGCTGATGCGCGTGAGGTCAAGAGCGGCGGATTTTGAGCCCAGCGTATTGGCTTCGCGGTGCAGTTCCTGGATGAGGAAGTCGAGGCGCTTGCCCACCTCGCCGCCCTTTTTCAAAAGGCGTTCAATCTCGTCCAGGTGGGACTCCAGGCGCGTGACTTCTTCGGCAACGTCGATGCGGATGGCAAAGGCGGTGGCTTCGGTTAGCGCACGGTCGCGGGCCGCTTCGGGCAGGACGGTGCCATCGGTCAGTGCCATGGCGTCTTTCCAGCGCTCCATGAAGCGCTGGCGCTGCTGCTCCACCAATTGGGGCACCAGGGGCACGGCCTGCTGCGCCAAAGAGCGCAGTTGCTTGAGCCGGTCGAGCAGCATGGCCGCCAGGCGCTTGCCCTCGCGTTCGCGGGCGGCCATCAAGGCTTCCAGTGCTTCCTCGGCCAAGGCTGGGACGGCTTCGCTCCAGTCCTCGGCGCCGGCCGGTGCGTTGGCGCAAAGGCGTAGTGCGTCGGCCACACTTAGGGGGGCGGCAGAGGGCAGCCAGGCCCGGACGGAATCCTGCAGAGAATTCAGGCGCTGCAGCAGCCGGGTGGGCGGGTCTTGCAGGGTGTTATTGTCTTCCGACTCCAGGGCTGCGCGGACTTCGACCTTGCCGCGTTTGAGGCGTGCGGTCAGCAGGCTGCGCAGGGCGGGCTCCATGGCGCGCAGTTCGTCGGGAAGGCGAAAAGAGAGGTCCAGAAAGCGGCTGTTGACCGAGCGGATTTCCAGCCCCAGTCGGCGCGATTGCGGGGCGCGGGAGTCGGTTTCAGCGCCAGTGGCAGATGCGCCATGCTGTGCGCTGGCGTATCCGGTCATGCTGTAAACTGGCATTGGACTTTTTGATGGTTGCTTGCGATCCGGCGATTATCCGGGTTCCGCTTCACCCCCGAGTCATCTTCGCAAAATATGTCAAAAATCAAGCCGGCTCCTTTGCCGCCCGATACCGCAATAGGCGGCTACCGCGTGGTGCGCCGGTTGTCTTCGGGCGGTTTTGGCGTGGTCTATCTGGCGTTGGATTCCGAAGGCCAGCAGGTCGCCATCAAGGAATACCTGCCTTCATCTCTGGCCACGCGGGCACCGGGCGAGTTGCTGCCCAAGGTGCAGTCCGAAAAGCTGTCGCTCTACCGCCTGGGCCTTAAAAGTTTCTTTGAGGAAGGCCGCGCACTCGCACAAATCTCGCACGCCTCCGTGGTCAGCGTGCTCAACTTCTTCCGCGAGAACGAAACCGTCTATATGGTGATGAACTACCTGGAGGGCGCCACCCTGCAGGATTTCATCATCACCGCGCGCGATTTGAAGACGCAGAAGGTCTTCCGCGAATCCACCATCCGCTCGCTGTTCGACGAGGTGCTGCGCGGCCTGCGCATCGTGCACCAGCACAAGATGCTGCACCTTGATATCAAGCCTGCCAACATCTTCATCACCGACGATAACAAGGCCGTGATGATCGACTTTGGCGCCGCGCGCGAGGTGCTGTCCAAAGAGGGCAACTTCATCCGACCCATGTACACGCCCGGCTTTGCCGCGCCAGAGATGTACCGGCGTGATTCGTCGATGGGCCCCTGGACGGACATTTACGCCATCGGCGCCTGCATCTACGCCTGCATGCAGGGCTTCCCGCCCAACGAGGCGCCGCAGCGCATCGAAAAGGACCGTCTCTCGCTGGCCCTGACCAAGCTGCGCGGTGTGTACTCCGACAACCTGATCGAGGTGGTGGAGTGGTGCATGGCGCTCGATCCGCTGTCGCGCCCGCAATCGGTGTTTGCGCTGCAAAAGGAGCTCAGCCGCGAAGGCGAGCGCCGCTACACCAAGCTCACGGTGGCCGAGAAGATGCGGCTGCAGCTCGATACCCTGGTGTCCGACACCAAAAAGAACGTGCAAAAGGTGGGCGAGGCCACCGGGATCGGAGCCAAGCCCAAATGAACACGACGCCCTGTTTGCGTGAGTCGCTATGAAATTCTCGATTTTCCAGATCAGCCGCCGCGGCGGCCGCGAGAAGAACGAAGACCGCATGGGCTACTGCTACACGCGCGAATCGGGCCTGTTTGTGCTGGCCGACGGCATGGGTGGCCACCCTGAGGGCGAAGTGGCGGCGCAGATCGCGCTGCAGACCATCTCGGCGCTGTTCCAGCGCCAGGCCAAGCCCCAGCTCAAGGACGTGCAGGAGTTTCTGTCGGGCGCACTGCTGGCGGCGCACCACCAGATCCTGCGCTACGCCACCGACAAGGGCATGCTCGACACGCCGCGCACCACGCTGGTAGCGGCCGTGCTCCAGGGCGGCACGGCCACCTGGGTGCATTGCGGCGATTCGCGGCTGTACATGGTGCGCGATGGCGATTTGCTCACCCGCACGCGCGACCACTCGTACATGGAGCTGCGCAATGCGCCGCCGCCAGGGCTGGACCGCATCAACCGCAACGTGCTGTTCACCTGCCTGGGCTCGCCCACCAAGCCGATCTACGACATCACCGGCCCCGTGTATCTGGAGCAGGGGGACCGCATCCTGCTGTGCTCCGATGGGCTGTGGGGAACACTCAGCGATGAAGACATTGCCACCCAGTTGGGCCGCAACACCGTGTCGCACGCGGTGCCCGAACTGGTGGAAGCCGCGCTGCGCAAAGCTGGCGACAGCAGCGACAACGTGACGGTGATTGCGCTAGAGTGGGAGACGCCCGATGCGTTCGAATCCACCCAGGGCGTGTCGACCGACAGCATCAGCGATGACGTCTTCGCCTCCACCATCCAGGCCGGGCCGCTGGATGGCTTGGTGGACGATCTGGACGACGCCGCCATCGAGCGGTCCATCGCTGAAATCAACGAAGCCATTCGCCGGTCGGCTGCCAGAAAGGCGTGATAAGCCGCTGAGCTCTGCGCGCCTTCCCGCTGCTGTCGAGCCGCGGCGCGATTCGGGAAGAGGGACACCGCCAGCGTATGCAAGGGGACATGCAAAGGGACACCCGCTGCGCAGATGGGGCGGCCCTTGCGCTGCGGTTGCGGGCTTTGGGCCGCGTGCAGTGCGTGGGCCCGGGCACTGCATGAAGCCTGCCTATTTTTTTGCACCAAAGACACCATGACCACCTTTACCCGATCCGGCGACCGCGCCGCCAACCAATTGCGCCCCGTGCGCATCACCCGCCGCTACACCATGCACGCCGAGGGCTCGGTACTCATCGAGTTTGGCAACACCAAAGTGCTGTGCACCGCGTCGGTGGAAGAGCGTGTGCCCCCGCACAAGCGCGGCAGCGGCGAGGGCTGGGTTACCGCCGAATACGGCATGCTGCCCCGCGCCACCCACACGCGCAGCGACCGCGAGGCCGCACGGGGCAAGCAAAACGGCCGCACGCAAGAGATCCAGCGGCTCATCGGCCGCAGCCTGCGCGCTGTGTTTGACCTCAAGTTGCTGGGCGAGCGCACCATCCAGCTCGATTGCGACGTGATCCAGGCCGATGGTGGCACGCGCACCGCCGCCATCACCGGCGCCTGGGTGGCCGCGCAGGACGCGGTCAACCAGCTGCTGGCCAGCGGCAAGATCACGCAGTCACCGCTGTTGCAGCCTGTGGCCGCCATCTCGGTGGGCATCGTACAGGGCACGCCGCTGCTCGATCTGGAATACGTGGAAGACGTGGATTGCGACACCGACATGAACGTGGTGATGACCGGCGCGGGCCACTACGTGGAAGTGCAGGGCACAGCAGAAGGTGCGGCCTTTACGCGGGCTGAGATGGACCAGTTGCTCGCCCTGGCCGAAAAAGGCATTGCCGAGCTGGTGGTGCTGCAGAAACAAGCGCTTGCTGCCTGATTGATTGATTGCGTACAGGAAACTCATTTTTTGATAGCTATTGGCGCTTGATGGATAAGCGCTAGAGCCCATTTTGATCATGAAAATTGTTTTGGCTTCCAACAACCGCGGCAAACTGGCTGAGCTGCAGTCCATGCTCGCGCCGCTCGGCGTGGAACTGGTTCGCCAGGCCGACCTGGGCGTGGGCGAGGCCGAGGAGCCGTTTCGCACATTTGTGGAAAACGCGCTGGCCAAGGCACGCTTTGCTGCAGAGCACACCGGCCTGCCCGCGCTGGCTGATGATGCTGGCCTGTGCGTGGACGCCTTCGGCGGGCTGCCGGGTGTGGACACCGCCTATTACTGCACGCAGTTCGGCTACGAAAAAAGCGACGACAACAATGTGCGCGCGCTGCTGGAGCAACTGCAAGGCGTGGCCCAGCGGCGCGCAGCCATGGTCAGCACGCTGGTGGCGGTGCGCAGCCCGCAAGACCCCGAGCCGCTGATTGCCGTGGGCCGTGTGGAGGGCGAGATCACCACCGAGCGCCGTGGCACCAACGGCTTTGGCTTTGACCCTGTGATGTTCATCCCCGAATTCGGCAAAACCTTTGCCGAATTGCCGGTGGAGGTGAAAAATGCCCACAGCCACCGGGGCCGCTCTGCGCAGCAGATGCTGGAGCTGATGCGTGCCCGATGGCTATGAAAACAGGAGCGGCTGGCACTGGCTAAATAAGCGTTTTTAGGTGTTTTTGTATTGAATTCACCATCTGCCAAGCGCTAGCAGCTATTGTTTTGAGAGTGAATTCCCTCCCTATGACCATTCCCATCCGTCCTGAGCCTGCCACGGCCGACACCTCCGACGCTGAAGCCGCGGTGGTGCGCGACGTGCAGCACTACATGCGCCCGGGCCTGCTGCAGCTCACCAGCTTGCCGCCGTTGTCGCTGTATGTGCACCTGCCCTGGTGCCTCAAGAAGTGCCCGTATTGCGACTTCAACTCGCACGAGTTTCGCGACGGCAGCACCGGCGCGGCGGGTGTGCCCGAGCAGCGCTACATCGATGCCCTGATGGCCGACCTGGAGGCGGCGTTGCCCCTCATCTGGGGCCGCACGGTGCACAGCATCTTCATTGGCGGCGGCACGCCCAGCCTGTTTTCGCCCGCCGCCATCGACCGGCTGCTGAGCGACATCCGCGCCCGCTTGCGGCTGGAGGCCGACTGCGAGATCACGCTGGAGGCCAACCCTGGCACGTTCGAGAAAGACCGCTTCCGGGCTTACCGCGCAGCGGGGGTCACGCGCCTGTCGGTGGGAGTGCAGAGCTTCAACGATGCGCACCTCAAGGCCCTGGGCCGTGTGCACGACAGCGCCCAGGCGCTGGCGGCGGTGGAGGAGGCCGCGCAAGCCTTTGACACCTACAACCTCGACATCATGTACGCGCTGCCCGGGCAGACACTGACGGAGCTGGAGCAGGACATGGCGACCGCGCTGGCCTTCAAGCCGCCCCACCTGTCCATCTACCACCTCACCATCGAGCCCAACACCTATTTCGCCAAATACCCGCCCGTCATCCCCGAGGACGACCAGGCCTACGCCATGCTGGACCGCATCACCGAGCTGACAGGGCAGGTGGGCATGCAGCGCTACGAAATCTCGGCCTATGCGCAGCCGGGCCACGCGTGTTTTCACAACACCAACTACTGGCAGTTTGGCGACTACCTGGGCATCGGCGCGGGCGCGCACAGCAAGCTGAGCTTTGCGCACCGCGTGGTGCGGCAGGTGCGGTTTCGCGATCCGAACCGCTACATGGCCAATGCCCTGGCAGGCCGCGCCGTAGCGCAGGACGACGAGGTCCGGCGGGCCGACCTGCCGTTTGAATACATGCTCAACGCGCTGCGCTTGCGGGACGGCTTCGCGCTGCAAGACTTCACGGCCCGCACGGGACTGCCGCTCACGGCCATCGCCAAGGGCCTGGAGGCGGCCGAGCGCAAGGGGCTGATGGCCCGCGATTTCGACCGCGCCTGGCCTACCGAGCGGGGTTTTGACTTTCTGAGCGACCTGCAGGAATTGTTTCTGAACGATTGAGGCGACGACCTGCATGCCTTTGCCTTGCACCAAACATCGCTGGCGATGGACAGCCACCGTGATGGCGAACTCCGCACAGTCAGGCTACGTTGGCAGTAACGGAAGACATGGTGGACGGGCTCCAAGGGCATGCGCCGGCCCTGGCTGCATGCCGCAAGGGCAGCCAGCGGGCAAGGGCCTGCAAGAAGGAATATCTTCAGCCGCAGCGTACCGCCACAATGCGCCCGCTGGCGTCCACCTCCAGGTTCAAGCGTTGCGCGTTGAACTCTTTGGTGATCATCTGCCCTGGCCGCAGGATGCGTGCGATTTGCGCCCCTGAGCGCACGCGCGCCGACTCCATCACCGAGGCCGTGCTGTTCTGGCCCACGGCCGCCTGGGCGGGGGCCGCGTCGCAGAGTGCGGCAGGCGGCGCGGCGGGTGTGGTGGCAACGGTTCCGGGCGTGCCGCTTGGCGCGCTGGGGGTAGGGCTGTTGCCCTGGCCATAGCCGCTGCAGCCGCTCATCAACAGCATGGCCAATACAGCGGTGGTGCCCAGTGGGGCCAGTGGAGTTCGGGTGTTCATATCAAGATGCTCCTGGTAAGCCGCCACCATACCGGAACACAGCTCGGGACCGCGTGACGGTACGTGACCGCGCGTAACGCATTCCTTGTTTCCGCCCCACGCCTTGCGCTTCGCCGGCAGGCTCGGCCAAGGGCCTTGTTGGCTCTATGCAACGTCCACCATACAGTCCTCGGGCCTCTCTCGCTTGGCGGGCAGGCTGATAGCGCTGTGTCAGCACCTGTGGCCACAATGGTGGTGTGACGCCCTGACGGCCACAATGGCCCGGCTGACGTTCGCCTTGCGACTCTAACTGCTCCATGCTTTCCGACCCTCTGCTCAGCCTGATCCACTCCATGGGGGAAACCCTGGACGGCCTGGATGTCGCTTTCTGTGCTTTCGATGACGACGACCGATCTGTCGCCTGGAACCGCACGTTTTTCAAGTTCTTCCCAGAGCATGAGGGCCAGTTGCACGTGGGAGAGCCGTATCGCGACAACCTGAGGCGCTTTTATGCCCAGCGTCTGGATGCGCACGAGTTGCCGAACATCGAGCGTTACATCGACGCGGGCCTGGAGCGCCACCGCGCACAGACACGGCCCTACAGTTTTCACCATCGTGGCTTGCGGGTGCATGTGTCATCACTGCCCTTGCCCGGGGTGGGCCGCGTGCGGATGTGGCGCGCCGAGGCGCTGAGCGTCCACGCGGCCACGGCAGCGCCGCCGCCCTCGGCATCAACCGAAGTGCCCGCCTCGGCACCGGCCGAGACGCCCCTCGACATCCATGAACCGGGCTACCTGCGCAGCCCGGTGTTTGAAAGTGCCGAGCTGTTCGATCGCCTCCCTGATGGACTGATGGTGTGCGGCGGAGACCACCGCATCAAGTGGGTCAACGAGCCTTTCGTGTTGATGTATGGGCTTGACGAGCGCGCTGTTGCAGCGGGCCAGACATTCGAAGATATCTACCGCCGCACGTGGGAGGTACATGGCGCGCAGGCGCCGGGCGACATGGCCGTGTTTTATGACGGCTTGTCGGTGCTGCAGGAGCACATGCGTTTTGCCGGTGCCCCTTTTGAAGTGCCTCTGCCCCGAAGCCGCTGGGCCCGCCTGATTGCCAAGCAGGCATCCGACGCCACGGTGTTTTACACGCACGTGGACATCACGGAGTTCAAGCGCCAGCAGCGCCTGCTGGCGCAGGCCGAACGCAGCGCGCGCGACATCGCGGCGCAACTGCGCGAAAAATCCATCATCCTGGAGGCCACGCTGGAACACATGGACCAGGGCGTGGCAAAGATCAGCGCCACTGGTGTGGTGGAACTGTGCAACGCCCGTGCGCTGGAAATGCTGGATCTGCCCGCTGATTTGATCGCCGCGCGCCCCACGCTGGCCGAGGTGCTGACCTTCATGCGCGCGCGGGGCGAATTCGAGCCGGCCTCCCAGGAGGTGCGTGATTTGCTTCGGGGCAGTGGTGGAATCGACCATGCCCATGTGTACGACCGCCCCCGGCCCAACGGCCGCATTGTGGAGGTGCACACGGTGCCCATCAAGGGCGGTGGCGCGCTGCGCACATTCACCGACATCACCGTGCGCAAGCAGGCCGAGCAGCGCATTCGCCACGTGGCAGAACACGACGGCCTCACCACGCTGCTCAACCGCGCAGCCTTTTTGCAGGCCTTGCAGGCGGCGTTGGCACAGCCCGCACCCTGCGCCATTCTGTATGTGGATCTGGATGGCTTCAAACCTGTGAATGATCAATGCGGCCATGCTGTGGGCGATCAGGTGCTGGCCTGCGTGGCCGCACGCCTGGCCCAGGTGGCGCGCGGCGACGATGTGGTGGCCCGCCTGGGCGGCGACGAATTTGCGCTGCTTCAGCGTGGGGTGTACGACCCCGACAGCGCGCTGGGCTTGGCCCAGCGGCTGGTGGACGCCGTGGCACAGCCCATCGAGGTCGAGGGCTATCGCTTGCAGATCGGGGCTTCGATCGGCATCGCCATGTCGCCCGCCCATGGCGACGACGCCGAGGAATTGCTGCGCAAAGCCGATGCCGCGATGTACCAGGCCAAAGCCATGGGGCGAGGCCACGCACGCCTTTACACCTAGTGCAGCCTAACCCTCATCCCTGGCCGTGCCACTGCGCATGGGACAAGTTGCCGAGTCACATTTTGCGCAGAGGCGGCGATGTCCTACAGCCAACGGGAGGCGCGCGACTTAATATTCATAGGTCGATTCCCCCTCGACATCCCTCCCGCTTGCAACGCGCAAGTGTTAAGCCCGCACCAAGCGGGCTTTTTTTTGCGCCGCGTTCGCGGGGTGGCACCTGCGATGGCAGACGCTGCACGCAAATCCTGTGGTTGGCCGGGTCATTTCACCCATTACGAGCGCCTCTCGCGCCATCGCGGCATCATCTGTGCCGTGCTGCTTGTTGTCACTGCGGCGAAACGGCCAGCCGCTACACAACCCCCATGATCTTGTACAAACCTGGAACCCAATTTCTCTACAAAGGCCGCGTGGTCACGGTGGACCACATC
>JBCNOJ010000063.1:0-15517 GCA_039593925.1 Acidovorax sp. | reverse complement strand
CCATCAACCGGTACCCCAGCCCGCAACGTTGCAGCGCAAGCCGGCACGCCTGCGGGCGTACGCCAAGCCGAGGTGTCCATCGAGCTGGAAGGCGAGGCCGTGCGCGCCCGTCTGCAGTGGGCCAGCGACCGCGCCGGCGAGATCGATGCCAACGCCAGCACCCGCCTGGCGCTTGCCACTGCCACGGCACCGATGGCCTGGCCTGCCAATGCCCCTTTGTCAGGCGCACTGCGCGCCAGGCTGCCCGACGTGGGCGTGTGGTCTGCGCTTGCCCCGCCGGGCTGGCGCGTGCGCGGCACGCTGGATGCCAGTGCGACGCTCTCCGGCACGCGCGACGTGCCGCGCTGGTCGGGCACGCTGAGCGCCGACGACATGGCCGTGCGCTCCGTGGTCGACGGTGTTGACCTGCAGGGCGGTCGCTTGCGCGCCACGCTGGAGGGCAATCAGCTCAACATCACCGAGTTCAGGCTGCAAGGTGGGCGCGGCAGCAGCGCGCGCATTGCAGGCTTCAGCGGCAACCGCACCGCCGCCCCGCGCGATGGCGGCACCCTCACGGCCACGGGCCGCGTGAGTTGGGGGAACGCTGGCGCAGCGGCCTCCAGCGGCCTCTCGGGCATCACCATGGCCCTGCAGGCCGAGGCGAAGGCCCTGCAGGTGCTTGTGCGTGCAGATCGCCAGGTCAGCGTGTCAGGCCAATTGCAAGCGCAGTTGCAGCAAGGCCAGATCAGCCTGCGCGGCAAGCTCACCACCGACCGCGCCACCATCATCCTGCCCGACGAATCCGCGCCCAGCCTGGGCTCGGACGTCGTGGTGCGCTCGGCAGCCAAGGACCGCGAAGCCCAGGCCAAGGCGCAGCAGGCCGCCAAGGCCAGCCAGAACGCAGGCCAGGTCGAGGCCGCCAAGCCGCCAGACATCGCCATCACCCTCAACCTGGGGCGCGACTTTGCATTGCATGGCCACGGCATCACCACCCGCCTCACTGGGGAGCTGGACATCCGCAGCAGCCCGGTGCCCGGCGCGCCGCCACGGGTCATCGGCGAGGTACGCACCGAAGAGGGTCGATACCGCGCCTGGGGCCAGATGCTGGATGTGGAAACCGGCCTGATCCGCTTCAGCGGGCCTTACAACAACCCTTCGCTCGACATCCTGGCGCTGCGCCCCAACATCAGCGTGCGCGCGGGCGTGCAGGTCTCGGGCAGCGCGCAGGCGCCGCGCGTGAAGCTGTACTCCGACCCCGAACTGCCCGATGCAGAAAAGCTCTCGTGGGTGGTGCTGGGCCGCAATGCCGCAGCGGGCGGCGCCGAAGCCGCCGTGTTGCAGCAGGCCGCCCTCGCGCTGCTGGGCCGAGGCGGCACCAACCCCAGCGGCGGTTTTGCCCAGCGCATCGGGCTGGACGAAATCGGCTTCCGCGGCGCTACGCCGGGCGACGATGCCAGCACCGCTGCCCTCACCTTCGGCAAGCGCCTGTCGCAGGATTTGTACGTGACCTACGAACGCAGCCTCTCCGGCACCCTGGGGACGCTGTACATCTTCTACGACCTTTCCCGCCGCCTCACGCTGCGCGGGCAGACGGGCGAGAAAAGCGCTGTGGATCTCATCTACACGGTGAAGTACGACTGACCCCGCCCCGCCCTTCGCAAAGCCGCGCTCCTTGCGCCACTACAATGCGCGGCTGCCGCTCTCCTCGTAGTTCAATGGATAGAACGAGTGCCTCCTAAGCGCTAGATACAGGTTCGATTCCTGTCGAGGGGGCCATTGATTCGCAGCAAAATCAATGGCTTACGTGTTTTGCGACGCTCCCGGGGACATGCCGGGGACACAGGCTGATCCGCGGAACCCAGTGAAGTGGAAGCAGATTTTCACTCGTGCGCCGCAATCGGCCGCGTTCAGATAGCCAAGTCGGCATCACCGCGCGCTCTCTTTTGATCAAGTGGCAGGCCAAGGGCTCCCTGCCGCAAGCATTGGCGATAGTTGCCGCTGCCTACCCAGCGGCCACCGGCTTTTGCATAAGCAACGCCATTGCGATACCCGCGTTAATTGCGGCTTCAGGCGTGGGATAGGTCAAGGCGTCAACGCTGTGTTCAGTACACACACCGCCCCGGTGCACCTCGCGAATCAGCCAGCCGTCGATGTGCTCCACAACCACCGTAATGGTTGTGCCTCCGATTGCCTTGGTTACAGTTTTCCGTTCACCGTGCATGGTGTTTGCTGTAGCCGTGTGCTGTAGCTGTGTGCTGTGTGCTTTGCACGCCTCCAACTGTAAATACATGCGCATTGGTAGGTGCAACAACATGAAACCAAGTCTCATAGAGCATGAGAAAGCCCTGAGATCTCCTTCCAAGGGGTATTAGCCAATACAGAAGTGACACCCTGCAAAACCAACGCTGGTGCAAGCCTGACTTTCTTGTGTAACAACGCGCGCTGCTCTCGCAGGCCGAATCGCGCGCTCTAAGGTGGCAAAAATTCCCTTGCACAACAACCATGTGTTCATATCATCACGTTCGCTAATAGGCGTAGAGAGAGTAGTAGTTTGGCTTTCGCCGCTGTTCTGCGCGTGCGACGTCAACAGTAGAAGCTCGGCAGCTCAGCGTCGTATGCAACGCTGCAATACCCAGCCTGTTAGCTCTTGTCCAAAAATTTGGGCGCGTTAACTTCCAAAAACCTCTGAACCAGCGAAAGAAAAGTGATGGGATTCTTACTTCGAGGCTGCCGTGCTTTTGCCGTAGTCGTGGGCATGTTGATTGGTCTCGGTGTTGCCAACGCAGCGAGTTTGAGTACTCCCTATGTAGGAGGCAACAACCACCGCGGCAACATGTTTGACGTTTTGCCGGCCTCAGACATCGCAATCACTCAATTCCAACTTAGCTCTTTTGGCCCTGGCAACCTCCCCTACGCGATCTACATGCGGCAAGGCACTTGGAATGGGCATGCCAACAGCCCCAGTGACTGGACTTTGCTCCAGACCGGCACGGTGGTCGGCTACGGCGTTGGAAATCCCAGCGATGTGATTCCGCTGACAACACCCGTCTCACTCGCAGCCGGTGTGACTTACGGTTTCTACGTAACATCTACCGACACATTTCTCAGTCTCTCGTACACCAACGGCTCGGCCGTTGGAAACGTGCTGGCGAGCGATGCCAACTTGACCATTTTCGAGGGAGGGGGCCTCGAATATCCATTCACGGCGGGATCCGGGTTCGTAAACCAACCTCGAAATTGGAACGGCACAATTCACTACGAGCTTGTGGGGCCGACTACACAGTTCGTCGTTTCGGCGCCAGCTACGGCGACTTCGGGCACCGCGTTCGACTTCACCGTCACGGCGCAGGACGCCAACGGGTACACCACCCCCAGCTACTCCGGCACCGTCCGCTTCACAAGCTCTGCAGCTACCGCAACACTACCGGCCAACTCGACCCTCACCAACGGTACGGGGACGTTCTCCGCGACGTTGCAAACGGCTGGCAATCAGACGGTGACCGCCGCCGACGTGGGAACTCCCGCCATTACAGGAACATCTGCCGCCGTTGCCGTGGCTGCTGCTCCGATACCAGCGGGCGCGACATCAATCCCCACCCTTTCTGAATGGGGTCTGATCATCATGTCTTCGCTCATCGCCATGTTCGGGATTGCTCGAGTACGGCGGCGCGGATCCTAATTTCATAGGAACTGCCCACCCCCAAAGCTTCCTGGGCTCTGGGTTGCCGAAGTGGGGAAACCCCACTTCGCACACACCCGGCAAAGTGAGCCAGGATCACTTCGCTCAGTCCGGCACCGCGAACCGCCCAGCCTCCATCGCATCCCGCCGCTTGCTCGGCAGGTGGGCGGCTAGCCGGGGGACATCGCCAAGGCGTTCATCCTGTACCCGATCTCGGCACGTTGCCGCTCGATGCCGTCCAACGCCTCGCGCTTCTGCGCTCCCGTCAGCGCTGTGCTGGAAGTGACCACCTTGGCTCGCTGGCTCAGCGTTGCAAGTTGCCGACTCGCGTTTGCGTAGATCGCTCTGTTTTGCAGCTTCGGCCCTTCATCCCGCTGAATCTCTTCAGCCTTGGCCAAGTCGCCCCGCTGAATGGCGTCTCGGTAGGAGGCATAGGCTTGCTCGGCTTGCCGGGCCTGCTCGTACATCTGCGTCACGTAACGGCTGCTGCCAGCAGGCAGCGACTCCGCGAAGTTGCCGACGATGAACATGTCCTTCAGGCGCGACTGCGGCCTGTCGCCACGATCCAATGCCGGACGAGCAACGGTGTCGGCGACGGTGGCTGCAGTGGCCCCAGCCCATGAGAAGTACCCACGCAGCAGGTGGTCCATCTGCTTGGGCGAAAGCTCCGCCCATTCCCCCTTCATGAGCCGGATCGGGTCGGGCAGCCCCCAGCTCCCCAACATGCGGGAAACCTCAGACGTCCGCTCGTCGTAGCGGTCCTGAGCGCGCAGGCGCTGATCCGCCTGGCTCTCGATGGCCCGGCCGGTGAAGCTGTCCTGATTCGAGTAGATGTCCACCAATGGCTTGAACGCCTGGGGCATGGGGTCGAAGGCGAAAGTTTGCGCCAGCATGTGGCCCAACCGGTCCATGAACCGCTTGTTCGTCATCTCCTCGCTGAACATCAGCTCCGCCGTGCGCTCGGCCAGCGTGCCGATGGCGCCCACCTCGAACGGCTTGGGGATGCGGTATGCGGTCTCGCCGATCTTGAACCACCAGTACGAATCTCGATCCCAGTCCTCGCGCTTCTTCCAGTCCTCGTCATCACTGTAGAGGGCCAGGAGTGCCAGGCTGGCCAGAGAGACGGCCCCGGCCACCGCAGCAAAGCGCCGCGGGTTGTCGTGAGCTGCGCGACCCAGCTTGTAGAGGCCCTGCAGGCGGGCGTTCAGGAACGGTACCGACTGCGTGAGGAAGCGCACCACAGCGTGATTGCCGGACATGCTGAAGTCCATCAGGTCGCGCGCCATAAACGACGCTTCGGCGTGGCTGTGGCCCTTGGCGATCAGTTGGTCATACAGCGCGACGCGGTTCACGTTTTCGGCCCGGTCACCGATCTCGTTGTAGGCGCTCCACACCTTGCCGAGTTGCCCGTTCAGCTTCTTCCAGCCGCTTTGATCCAAGATCACGCCGCCCAGCTTCTTGACCTGGTCGCGGGCTTGATCCGAATTCTCCTGCGTGCCGAACTTGATCACACCGCCAGAGGCAAGCATTGAGGCGTAGACCTGGCTGTCCTTGGCCGTGAGCTTCCACCCGCGCGCTACGTTCGAGGCTGGGTTGTAGCCCAACTCGGACTGGGCGATGGCCGACACGCTGTCGCGGATCAGGTTGCGGATCTTGAACGTGGGGTTCACCGTAACGCCCCAGGTCAACAGCTGCTTCATTTTCGCCAGCGGCTTCATCAGGGGGCTCTGCGTGTAGTGCAGCGCGCTGACTGCCTCCAGCAGGTAGGGGTCTTCCACCACCCAATTTTGTGCGATGCCGTCACGCATCACGCGCACGGAGCCCTTGACGGGTTCGCGCACAGGGTAAGCGACGCCCATGCTCTCTGCTGCGTCCATCGTGGCAACGGCGGCTCGGTTGCGTGCAGTGGCCGCGTAAAGGTGGCTCCAATTCAACAACAGGTTCTGCAGCAGGTCAGCATTCAGTTGTTCGGTCCCGCCCTTGAGCTTCTTGGCGAACGCTTGATTGGTGAGCCCGCTACTGAAGCGCGCGCCGGGCATTCCCCCCTCTTCCGCCATCAGGCGATAGAACGGCACATAGGGCTGATCCTTCATGATGTCGAAGGCGGCCTGATCAATCAGACCTGAGTCGAGCGACATCTTCAGCACGGACTCGTTGAAGGCCGTGAGCTGTGCAGCTGCCTTGGCATACAGAGGTGCGCGGTGGCTTCCATCGGCCATCTTTCCTGCGTTGAGGGTCTTGAGGACGCCGATGTCGTCGATGCTCATCAGGTTCTCTTTCCCCTCAGCCTTCAAGCGCTCTGCGCGCTGCGCAGCCACCCACCAGAGGAAGCGGTCGTGCTCGCCTTTGAGGCTCGCCAGCACCTTGGCGAATCCGCCCTCCTTCACATCCACATCAGGGACGCCGTCACGCAGGAAGGGCCTGCCGTACAGCATGGCGGCCTCCATCGTGCCGTCTGCACCCTTGGACATACGCGCCAGCATGTACGCCTGCTGACTCACATCCTGGATGGGAGCGAACTGGTCCACCATCGCCTGCTTGGCTCGAACGCCGAAATTCTGCGTCAGCGCTTTGGCCCGCTCCTGCAGCGTGGGCACACGGGCCACGCCGGCAACCTTCTTCCACGCCCGCTCCTGAGCCGCGGTCATTTCGCCCATGCTCGACTCGACCGGCGCGTTGGCCGCGCGATACCGGATGTCCGGGTTGGCGGGGTCAAAGGTGCCCCGGTTGCCCGTGGCGGACTTGATCTGCCCAGGCTCGCGAACCATGAAGACGGTCTGGGTGCCGCCGTCGCGCATGCCCACGCGGATGATGGCCCCATCGTGCTCAGGCTTCAAACCCGACATCAGCAGCCGGTCGGCCTCCATCATGTTCTTGGCTTCCAGCCGAAGCGGGTTCTTCACCGACAGGTACGCCGGCATGATGGCCTGGGCATCGCGCGCCATGCGAGCGTAGTTCCCAGCCACGTCGGCGTTGTCGGTGAAGAAGAAGCCTGCCCCAGTGTTGGCCGCGCCAGTGGCCGCCCCAGCCCGCGCCCGGTTGAACACGCTGAAATTCCCCCCGGTGCCGTGGAACACGCGCAGCGGTTGGCCAGAAGCGTCCACCGCCTTGCTGTCGCCGAACCAGTTCTGGAATGCCTCGGTGCGGGTCTGCTCCGCAGCGCGGAAGCGCGGCCCTGCAGCGGCATCACGGCGGGCGGGCGACTGGCCCGCAAGCTCGATGGCACGGAGCACGAAGCGCTCGGCTTCGTTGTAGGTCATGCCCCGGATTCGCTCCGCCAAGCCGCCCATGCCCATGCGCTCGGCCACGCTTGCCAGCCAGTTGGCCAAGGTGCGCACCCGCAGGCCCAGGCGGGTTCCGGCCTGCTTCTTGGCACGCAGCTCCTCGGCCACCACGGCCAGGCCTTCCTCGATGGCCAGGGCCTGGTACTGGGCGTTCAGCTCGCTGCCGGTGTGCCCCTGATCGCGCAACGCCTGCAGCTGCTGCTTTGCGTCCGGCGCCTCGCGCTTCCAGCGGTCTGCGTATTCCTGCACACGGCTGTCGCGCTTTGCCAGGTCCAGCATGGCCTGCACATAATCGGGGGCCGGCAACACATTGCGCACACCCAGGTGGAACATCTCATGGAAAACCGTCTCAGCGACAGCGTCAGCACTCCCGTGAGCGGAGGCCACGATGACGATGCGGCCCTCGCCTGGTATCGCCGCCCCCATTACACCGTCCGGCGCACCGACCCCAAGCTCCTCGCTCCGGCTCACGACGTCGATTGGTGGCGGGTTGGCCAAGCGCGCCACGGCCTGCTGCACCGCCTGCTGGGCCTGTTCAAGCGATAGGCCGCGCGCGGGCGGCGCGGTGTCGCTGGCGCTATAGAGCACCATCGCCCCGTCATCGCCCTGCCTGGTGTCCACGGTCTGGAAGAAGTTGTCGAAGGCACCACGGATCACCGGCAGTTCTCCCGCCGTGGGGTATGGGTAGCCACCCTCCAGCGCGAACGCACTGGCTGGCAGCACGTTGGCCAGGTAGTCGTTTCCAGCGTTCTGGTCCTGCAGCTTCGCGATCACATAGCTCTCGAACGCACGGGCCGACATCTCCGGCTTGGTGGTCCAGTAGTCCTTGGTCTTGCGGTCGTCCAGCTTGCGGCTGCGCTCCTGCATGCGGGTCTGGTTGATGGCCCGGTTCACTTCCTGGAAGGCGGTGCGCATCTCCTCGCGCACACCCTGGCCGCTCTTCGAGTCCACGGTCATGTAGCCGCCGCCGTCACCGCGCTGGCGGGAGAAGTAGTTGTCCAGGCCATGCCACCACTCGTGGGCCAGGCTGCCCGCGCCCTCGCGCTTGGTCAGGTTGATGACCACATTGCCGCGCTCATAGTGGGCGGCAGCAGCGTCGGTGCCACCGGTGCCCCGTGCACCGAAGGCGAGGCCCAGGCGCCCGCCCAGCGACAGCGCCCGGGGCGGCAGGTTGAGTACCCCCGCCAAGTCCATCAGCGCGTCATAGGCCTGGTTCAGATCCTGCTGACGGCGCCCGCCCTCCACGTAGTTGCAGAACTGCACGCCCCGGAACCCGAAGGTCTCCTGAAACTGCGCTGGCGTCACGTCGGCGCCCTTGCGGTAGTCCTCACCGATGCGTGGTGAGTTGGTGGCGGAGCGCACCGGCGGCACGGCCTTGTACTTGTCCAGCAAGCCTTCCAACTCGGTCTGGTTGTCAGCCAGGTACTGGCGCGCGGCCTTGATGTCGGCGAAGCCTGCTTTGAGCTCGGCGACATTGCGGCCGATCTTCTTGCCGATGTAGAACTCCCGCGCACCGCCCGCGCGCTTGCCGTAGATCTCGAAGGTGGCGCCCTTGGTTGGCGCCCGATCCTCGGCCAGCAGCTCGGTGGCCCGCTTCTTGAAAGCCGCGATGGCTTCCTCGCGGGTGTCGCCCTTGGCCAGCTCACGGGGCCAGCTGCCGAAGGCGCTGCCCTTCGCTGCCCGCGACACGCTTCAGATGGTGCGCGGCGGGTCGTACGCCACGCGGTCATACATGGAGTAGCGGCCCACCGACACGTCGATGCCTTTCAGCGACCGCTCATGGCCCATGGCATCGTAAAGGGCGACCTTGTCAGCGATGCCCCTGGGCATGCCGTCGCGGTTCAGCTTGACGCGCACGGCCGAAGGTTCCTGCTGGCCCACCAGCACATCTTCTGCAAAACCGCGCAGCGTCTCCACCTGAGCAGACCAGCCCTTGAGCTTCCACGATGACTGCGGCTTGGTGGGCACTGCCTCGCGCAGCGCGCGCACCAAAGACACGGCTTCCAACGGCGCCCCGCCCTCCAGCAACTTGCTGTAGTCAGGCTCGGGCCAGGTCTTCGACAGCGGGTGCGCCTTGGTGTCCAGCTCCTTGGCCTTGGCCATGCTGTCGCCGTAGGCCTCGGCGTAGAGCATCTTGCGCGCGCCCTTCAGCTCCTCGCCGAAGTCCTCGATCCTGGTGGTGGACCGTGGTGCTGCTGCGCGGGCAGCACGCGGGCTTGCAGCGGTCGAATCCGCTCCTGATTTAGTAGCTGCCTGCGCTTGACTATCAAGCGCTGACACCTGCTTTTGGGTAGATTCCTGGCGTGGGCCAGGGCGTGGTGCTCGATCCTGCGGGTGGCCGCCCCCCTGCGCGCCAGTCGATGGGCGTCCAGCGCTTTCTACATCAGCTCCAGCAGCTACCATTTCGGTAGCAGATTCGGCGGTGGGCATCGTGGTGGTGGCCATCCCATCGCCGCGCATGCTGCCGGGGATGGAATCTTGAAGCCGCTGCAGCGCCTGCACGTCGGCGCCATCCTGCTGCTTGGCCTGCTCATACTTGGCCCAAGCCGCCGCGCTGCCCGCATCTGGAAACGCTGGTGCACCAGGGATGGCTCGGCCACCGGCTTGCCCTGCCTTCACCGCAGGGAGCCAGCGGCCTTCTGCCACGCGGGTGGCTGCGCCCGGCGGATACGGCCCGTTGGAGCGGTCCAAAGCCGCTACGGAATTCATAGCTTCCAGCGCTTTACCATTAAGCGCTGGCGGTGGATTTCTCTGCGAATCTGCGGCATCAATCTCGGCCACCACTTGGGCCAGGCGCTTGCCCTTGGTGTCGATGCCCAGGCCCCGCGCGACCCGGTTGGCCTGCATGGCGTTGGAGCGCCAGTTGGGTGCGCGTGGTGCTGGGTCTTCAATTGCGGCGTTTTGACGCATTTGCCCTGCTGACGCAGAACGGCCTTTTTCTCTGAGCACGAAGCCCAGAGACTCGTCCCCGCCGGCGGGCGCCACGGCATGGGTGCTGGCCAACTGCTGGCGCTGCAGCTCCTGCTGGGCAGCCTGGCGCGTGGCGAACGGCGCGCCGCTGGCGCTGGTCACGGTCTGCGGCGCTGGTGCTGGGGCATTCGCCCGGTTCACCACCTCGGCCCAGCCCTCCTGGCGCACGCCGTCCGCGCCCGCCACCATGCGGCCAGTGGGCGCGTTGTCGAAGGTCAGAGGGGGTCGCGAAACGCTACCCCCTTCGCGCACGGGGGTTACCGGCGTGATGTTGCTCAGGCCCAGCTCGGTGCGGCGCTGGCGCTCGGCCTCCACCTGCTGGCGCTGGGCTGCCGCCGCGTTGCTGAGTGCCACGGCCTCGGGCCGGGTCTCGGCACGCACGGAACCATCCTGGCCAGCCAGCATGCGGCCGGATGCGCTCTGGTCGTAGGGCAGTTGGGCAGCGGCCTCGTCCTGGGGCATGGCCGTACGTGCTGCAGGATCGAGGCGCGCGGTGGGCGCCACGTCGTAGCCGCGCCCCGATGCGTGGGGGATCACCGACATATTGATGCCCTGCTCTGCCCCGCGGCGGCGCAGCGCGTGTGCCTGGTTCAGCTGCAGGGGTTGGCCAGGCGTGAGGTCCGCATCCAGCGCCAACTGGTTGATCCGCTCGGCCATGGCGTCAGGCCCGGGCGTGGTGCTGGGCATCTGCTCGAAATCGATCTCGTTACCGTAGCGGGCCGGGGCCGTGTCCTGCAGCTCCAGCCTGGTGTCGGGCGTGGGCCGCAAGGAGCGTGCGCGCTGCAGCTGATCGGGCGAGAAGGTGGCGTGCAGCACCTCTGCCGCTGCATCGCGCTCCGCAGGCGAGACCGCTGGGTCGGTGGCTTTTACGAGCAAGTCGTGAAACTCCGCGCGGCGCTCGGGCAGCACCATCTCGTCGATCAGTGGGCCGTACTCCTCCAGCGCGGGCAGGTCTGGCGGGCGGGCATCGAAGTTCTGCAGCACGCGGCCGCTGTCCATGTCCTCGGGGCCCAGCTCCACTGGCGCCGCTGGCGCCCCGCTGACCAGTTCCTGCACCCGCGCACTGCGCATGGCACGCACACCCGCCGGCAGAGCCTCATTGTCGGCGTCGGCAAGTTCCCTGCGCGCCTCCCGCTGTTCAGCTTCGGGCAGGCGGCTGATCGTGGCTTCCAGTTGTGCGCGCTGCTCCGCCGCCGTGGGCGCGGCCGGTACCGGCGTGAGGCCCAGATCGCCAGCCAGCGATGCCGCCTTGGACAGCGGGCCAGCGTTGGGGTCAATGGCGGGTTCCGCTACAGCTTCGATAGCTGGTTGCGCTTGCTGGTTAAGCGCTGGCGCTTGATCCGTCTGCGAAGTCGAAGCGCCTCCAGCACCATGGCCACCAGTCAGCAGCGACGCACCGGCACCAGTCGCACCACCCAGCACCGCGCCCATGGCTGCAGCCGCTGCCACGCCCTTGCCGGGGTCAATGGTCTGGTCGTAGGGCATCGCGGCGCGCTGGCCTTCGTACTGCGTGACACCCTCCTCGATGCCTTCCTGCGCGCCTTCAACGGCCGCAGTCTTGAGAGCGCGGGATGCGGCATTGCCGGTGAAGCCCTTGGCCCCAGCCACCAGGCGCTCGGCACCCACCATGCCGCCGACACCGCCGATCACGGCGGGCAGCACACTGGCTTGGCGTCCGGCGGCCACGCCCTGTTCATCTGTGGCGCCTGCCTTGGTGGCCAGCTCATAGGCCGTGCCCGCGGCGTCGCCACCCGCCATTGCAGCGCCAGCAGCCGCACCGCCTGCCAGGCCGCCGCGCGCCGTGTTCAGGCCTGCGATGGATGCCAGCGAGCGCCCGCCCTTGACCGCAAGGCCAGGGCCCGCGAAAGAGCCTGCCGCCTGGGCAGCTGCGAGCACGGGGTTGTTGACCACGTAGCGGCCCACGGCACCGACCTCGTCCATGACGCCATCGGCATCGGCCACGCCCTGGCGAAAGCGCTGCTTCTCTGCCTTCACGGCATCGCTTTGGGCGGACTCACCAGCCTCCACGATGTTCTTGTCGATCCAGCCCGAGACCGCGTTGCCGGGCCGCACGAAGTTGGCTGCAGCGGACACGCCCCCGGCTGCCGCGTTGGCTACTTCGATGGCAGTGTCATTGGCAATGGCGGCGAGGGTGCGTCGCTTGGGCGGGGGGTTCAGGAACGCGTCGATCTGGCTGGGCTGGCCAGCGGGCGCTTGGGGTGCAAGCGTGCCATTGAGGAAGTCGTCGATTTGGCTCATCCCCCCAGTCTTCCGACCGAGGGGGCTGGTGTCGAACCCTACAGGGGCACGACTCAGGTCTCGCGCGATCCCACCAACAAAGCGAGTTTCAACACTGCATCGGTCGCGTGCTCATTTTGCAGGCGACAAAGTCCACTCATTGGGCTAGATTCGCCGAGTTCCAACCGAATCGCAACATCATGAAACGCTGGCTACTTGCTTTAATGATTTCGCTCCCCGCTATTGCTGCCTCTGCGGCCGAGCTACTGTCCACTGCCGTCAACAACAACAGCAACTTGGGGATCATGTTCGACGTGCGGGCGCTGAATACAACGTCGATCAATACTTTCAGCATTCTTCAGGGCGCCGCGATTGGACCAAACGACGTCAGCGTCTATACCAAGACAGGAACTCATGTCGGCTTTGAAAATTCACCGGGCTCGTGGACCCTCTTGGGCACGGTGACGATGAACGCTGACGCAACGCGAAAACAAATCCCGCTTCGTTTCGATGTTTCCGTCCCGGCAGGCCAGACTCAGGCATTTTTCATACTCACTACAGGCGGGCTGCAGTACCAAACCGATGGCACCATCGGCGTCGTGTATGGAGCGGACGCCAATCTAGAGATTCTGTCGGGGACAGGAAAAAACGGGTTCGGACCTGGCGGCAATATTGGCCGTGCCTTAGTTGGAAGTGTCCTATACAACTTGGCGCCGCTCGACGCAGTTGCGGTTGTGTCAGGTTCGCCGCAGAGCACCACTGTTTCAACAGCGTTTGGCGCGCCGCTTAGAGTTCGTGTTACAGACACCGGCAGCCTTCCTGTACCGGAAGTCCAAGTGTCTTTCTCGACACCAGGGGGCGCGAGCGCGACGCTCAGCTCAGCAACTTGCATCACTGATGTCAACGGCGAATGCTCTGTGACCGCTACGGCCAATGCGACAGCAGGCACTTACAACGTTCAAGCGACCATTGTTGGCGTGGCGGCACCTGCAGTATTCGCGTTGACAAATACCATGGCAGTCGCCGCCACCCCGGCCAGCATCCCAACCCTCAGCGAATGGGGTCTGATCCTCATGTCCTCGCTCGTAGCAATGTTTGGACTTGCAAGAGCGCGGCGGCGCCGCTAAGAACGGCCCTGGCCTCTTGAAGTGGCGCCAAGCAGGTCAAACAGATGCGAAGGAATGCAGAAACTCCAGGGTACGAGCAAACGAGTTGCTCTTATATGCAGCTAATCTAGCTGCGAGTTGGGCAGGCGTTAGCGCCATCAACCTATCAAAAACTCTATCTATTTTTTCGTCCATCATCTTTCCCCTTCACTGGATAGTGCTGATTCTTGAAATCAATCTCTCACCACCATCCCGCACCACCAAACACGGCCAGACCTGATAAGCCTGCAGCACAATTGGCAGCGGCTTTCCCCTCAGCGCAGGAGGAGTCTTGACCCAAGTCTTCACAAGCAAAATCGAACTGCCGCGCTCGACAGACAAATCATCGATCGCCATCGCAATGACACTGTAAACATCAATCTCAACCTTACCTTCAAACTTCGAGAGTAAGTCACGAAGCCTGTTACTAAATTGATGGCTGTTAACATCGAGGAACTCTTCATCGCCGGGCCGATTAAGAGCCACATCGATAATGGCGAGCGCCTTGTTGTTGTCCGTGACGTAATGGTTTTTTCTTAACGAAAACTCCCACCAAAGCTCGGCAAGCTCTTTCGCAACATCGACCGAATCCTCATACTCCCAAAAGTATGCACCTGGACCAACGTAAGCACGGAGTGAGGGGGCATTGAAGTTTTGGTTCGCAATGATCAATTCGGCCCTGCTTTGACAAGTACCATGCGTCCCAAACAGCAAAATTCATCCCCTTCATCATAGGTGTAGCGATCTCCGCATCTGTAGGATCACACCCTCATTTGGTTAGAGAATGATACAGGCTATGTCCAAAAGCTACCTGCAGGGCATAGGGAAGTCTCCCGAAAAGTGCGTTATCGGTGGTGTTAGAACGACAACTGGTTCGGGGAGTTTCGGCGAGAGACCTCCTCGACTGTTGACGGTGATGAGCTGTACTGCGAAGCATCTAACTACCTCGTCTAGACTGCAGCTCAATACCCATTGAGGAGGCACCATGGGAACATTCAGCCCCACACACTGGATCATCATCTTGGCCATGGCCGCGCCGCTGTTGGCCCTTTTCATCGTGCCTATCTGGCGCATCCTGCAGCGCGCAGGGTTCAGCGGAGCCTGGGCCCTGCTGATGTTCGTGCCGCTGGCGAACATGTTGCTGCTGTGGTTTGTTGCGTTCTCGGCGTGGCCGAACGACCGAGAAGGGAACACCAGCACCTCGAAGGGATGGCTGGTTGTGGGCGTGGTGTTGGTGCCGTTGGCTCTTGTGGCACCGGTGCTGCTGAGCAAGGTGGCGGTGGATGGACCTACCGTTCGGGCCGCACCAGTCGCGAAACCCTGCTCCGATATTGACGCCTTCTTGGGCGGCTGCAAGAAGTAGTCAAAACCCCAACTGAGCGAGCGCAGCCTTCTTCTGATCGTAGGTCAGCTTCGGGTTGTCGCGAATCGCCACGGCGCGAGGGTCTTTGGTGATGTCCATCTGCTGACCACCATCCACCCGCACCGTCTCCCCCGTCTGCTTGTTGTACCGCCACACGCTGCCCTGCGTAGAGCTGCCGTCGGCGTTCTTGGTCGCTGGAGTGACCTGCACGCCCCACTCGTTCTGGGGCTCCTTGCCAGCGAGGGCCATGAGCCGCTCGCGTGCCGAGCGCCGAGTCTCTGGTGTGGTGGCACCCTCCAGCTCTGCCTGTGCGCGTTCCACGCGATCTGCAGTCCGGTTGCTGTAACCCGCCGCGATCTGCTCCAGCCGCAGGCGGCCACGGCTGATCTGGTTGGCATCGTTCACGCCCTGGGCCCGGATGTCCGCCCGCTGCGTTTCACCCGCTTGCTGCATGCCCTCGCGCTGCAGGCCAGCGTTCTCGCGCATGGTGGCCACCTCCGTTCCAGGCTGGGCACCGCGTGCGGCGGTATCCGCACCCAGCAGCGCCTGGTACGCAGCGGTTGCCGTGCGATCACCGTCCTTGCCCCATCGATCCGACTGCGTGATGGAGCTTGCCGACACCTGGGCATTGCGCAGGTCATTGCGAGCCTGCCAGTCGTTGCCGCTGTGGCGCACGGTGGGCCCTTGAACGCCTGGGTTCCCTGGCGTGCCTGCGGCCAGCAGCCGTGCCCGTGCATTGCTGCCTTGGTCAGCAGCCAGGTTGTCGGCTGCCGTCATGTTCTGAGTGCTGATCCCACCGCCGCCTGGCGCGCGCCCGTTCACGGTGATGTCGCCAGCCACGTTGGCGCCGGAGTAGCTG